>NZ_SZWP01000009.1:0-34829 GCF_005280825.1 Citrobacter sp. wls829 | reverse complement strand
GCTTTTTTGCGTCTGTTGTATGTGAAAGCAGATGGATAGCCGCGTCAGTGCTTTATCCGTCCTGCAAAAATCTGTCCTTCCCTCCTCGTAAAAATCCGAAACCTTTCCCTGCTAATTAAAAATGTGATATATATCCTATAATAAAAAATAACAATTATATAACATCTCATTCACTAAAAACGCACTAGACATCATTGATAAATTCACAAGATCCTTGGCAGGGGTACAATTCTAATGGCTGATAGCAGTGTAACTGAGAATCGGGTGCTGACGGACAGCGACACCCGTCGTCGTATATGGGCAATCGTAGGGGCATCATCAGGGAATCTGGTCGAATGGTTTGACTTCTACATCTACTCTTTCTGTTCCCTCTATTTTGCCCATATCTTTTTTCCTTCAGGAAACACCACCACACAACTGTTACAGACTGCTGGGGTTTTCGCCGCAGGGTTTCTGATGCGGCCTATTGGCGGATGGATTTTTGGCCGGATAGCCGATAAGCACGGACGTAAAAAGTCCATGTTATTGTCAGTATGCATGATGTGTATGGGATCGCTGGTGATCGCCTGTCTGCCGGGGTATGAAACCATTGGCACTTGGGCACCTGCGCTGCTGCTGCTCGCCAGATTATTTCAGGGGCTGTCTGTTGGCGGAGAATATGGCACCAGTGCGACCTACATGAGTGAAGTCGCCGTGGAAGGTAAGAAAGGGTTTTATGCTTCATTCCAATACGTGACCTTGATTGGTGGGCAACTTCTGGCATTGCTGGTTGTGGTGATATTACAGCAAACGTTAGAAGACTCAGCGCTCAGAGCATGGGGCTGGCGTATTCCCTTTGCGCTGGGAGCCGTACTGGCGATTGTCGCGCTTTGGTTACGTCGTCAGTTAGATGAAACCTCAAAACAGGATGTGCGTGCGCTGAAAGAAGCAGGCTCCCTGAAAGGGCTATGGCGTAACCGCAAGGCCTTCGTGATGGTGCTCGGATTTACTGCTGCGGGTTCGTTGTGTTTCTATACCTTCACCACCTACATGCAGAAGTACCTGGTGAATACGGCAGGTATGCATGCCAACGTGGCCAGCGGCATAATGACGGCGGCACTGTGCGTGTTTATGCTGGTACAGCCGCTGTTCGGCGCGTTGTCAGATAAAATTGGCCGCCGTACCTCGATGCTGTGTTTTGGCGCATTAGCCACGTTGTTTACCGTTCCTATCCTGACGGCGTTGCAGAATGTGACCTCCCCGTATATGGCATTTGGTCTGGTCATGTGTGCCTTGTTGATCGTCAGTTTCTACACTTCAATCAGTGGCATTCTGAAGGCCGAAATGTTCCCGGCGCAGGTTCGCGCATTGGGGGTAGGATTGTCTTATGCAGTGGCGAATGCCTTGTTTGGTGGATCGGCCGAATATGTTGCGCTGTCGCTGAAGTCCGTTGGTATGGAAACCACATTTTTCTGGTACGTCACCGCTCTGGCCGTGGTTGCATTCTTTGTCTCATTACTGCTGCACCGCAAAGGTAAAGGCCTGCGCCTCTAATGGTGGGCCATTTGCCAGACGGCATAGCCGGTAGATGCGCCGGCGACATCCCAGGCAAAATCTTTCCAACTCCAGCCGCTTCCTGTGGGGCGGCTGTCCCAAAGTTCTTTTGATGCGCCAAGGCTAATGGAGAACATGAAACCGATGGCAGCGCTGCGATCGGCGCTGTTTCCCTGATGCTGAGCGTACTCGTTACCGGCGGCGGCCAGCATGGCTGAGGCAATAAAGTGTTGTGCTTTGTCTTGCCCACTCCAGTTGTCGTTCGCCATATGGCTACAACCAGAAAGTATCAGGATACTGGCGAGAATAAACAGGCGCACCGTCGTCTCCATAGGAAAAACCCCGTCAGCGACGGGGTTCAGGTTACAAAATACGGCTGATTAATCTGTCGATTCGGATACGGCGGAGTCGACGGATGAGCTTACGCACTTTAACCGGATAGTCGGCAATACTCTGCAGGTCGCGATAGTGCTTAACAACGGTAGTATGTGTGCGGATGAGCTCCAGCTCTTTCTCACGCTGAAGAGTCAGTTCCTGCTTAGGATCGTGGATCAGAATGGCGTTTTCCAGATCCAGGCGCCAGGCGCGAGGGTTAAGGTTGTTGCCGGTGAGCAGCATCCATTTATCATCCACCCACATGCCTTTCAGATGATAAGTATTGTCATCATCTTTCCATAAGCGTACGACCAGTTGATCGGTATTAACGTAATACTGTAGTCGGCTCAGGAAGCGGCGAAGGTTTATTTCATACAGATAGGGCAGCGCGCCGATAATCTTAAACGGCTCATCTTCCGGGATGAAAAAGTCGTTAGCGGTCTTATCGCCCACGATAATTTCAACCTTTTTCCCTTCACGCAGAAGCTGGATAATATTGCGCACCAGTATCGCTGGCAGGTTGAAATAAGGGGTACAGATTGTGAGTTTCTGCTCTGCGCAGGGCATCAGATGGAAAATGGTCTTATTCAGCAGACTGGATTTTCCGAGCCCAACCAGAGGCGTCACCGACAGCTGTTCATTATCCGCATTACCCTGGAAATGGAATGACGCATCACGTAATTCCTGACGATACAGGCGGATGTCGTTTTTAATTTCCGGGCTTTTAGGGCGATTGATATCATCAAGACGATTCACGCCGCGACCATTCATCAGGTTCTGCGTGACCCAGTCGAACATGATGTCAGCCATTTGCGCATTGCGAATCAACTGGTAGCGATCGTAGCGATATTTATCATGCTGATGTAGGTAAACGTCGTTCAGGCTGGCGCCGCTATACAGAACGCTATCATCGATGATAAAGCCTTTGAAATGCAGGACGCCAAGCGCTTCACGGGTGTTAATCGGTACGCCGTAGACCGGAATATCGATCCCTGGATTTTCTTGCGCCATTCGGCAGTACCAGTCAGCGTTGGTATTAGACGCTGCTGCGCCAATGCGTCCGCGCTGGGCACGATGCCAGTCGACAAGCACCCGGATATCAAGCTCAGGACGCTGCCGCTTAGCCGCATAAAGCGCGTCGAGGATGCCTTTGCCACCGTCGTCCTGTTCCAGATACAGGGCGATGATGCAAATACGTCGCGTCGCGCTGGCTATTCTCTCCAGCAGAGTCTCCCTGAAATTAGCGGGAGCATAAAAGAAATCTACATCATCAACTGATTGAGAAATCTTCGGTAGTTGGGCAAGGTGTTGTTGATGTTTATTACGCTTAAATTTTGACAACATCACAGTGCATTTCTTCTCTGTTCATTGAAGGGTCCTCTGTGCTATGCAGACGACATAAGCGAGCAATGATAACACCAGTACCCGTTAAAGTGGTCAACATTTCCAGTACCTTACTCACGATTCCTCATATTGGGCCAGATTAAGCGTTAGCCCAACAATTCCCTCTTCGAGCTGGACGTCTACAGCAAACCCGAGTTTTCGGGCCAGGGCGACCATCCCCCGATTGTTCGGCATCGTAATACCATTCAGACGTCTCAGTCCGTGATCTCGGGTGTAGGTAATTAATTTTTCCATCAATCGCCGACCGAGCCCCAGCCCTTTGAGATCCGATCGTACCAGTACGGCAAATTCGGCATCGACGTTATCGGGATCGGAAATTGCGCGCGTCACGCCGAGGATCTCTTCAGTGTTATCACGGCAACGTACCGCCACAAAGGCCATTTCCCGATCGTAGTCGATCTGCGTCATATTGGCTAAATCTTCATGGGTAAATTCATTGATCTCACTGAAATAGCGGTAATACAGATCTTCCTTCGTCACTTGTGAAATGAACTGCTGCAGATGGGGTTCATCCTCCGGCAGAATAGGGCGGAACAGGCAGCGTTCACCGTTTTTCATTTCGACCCACTCTTCAAGCTGATGAGGATAGGGACGCACGGCCAGTCTGCTTTCGTTGTCGCCCGTGAAGGGGGCAATATCTAGCGTAACATCGAGGGCGGTGAATTCACCGGCGGATGCCAGTAATGGGTGGATATCCAGACGTTGAATTTCCGGGCAATCGACGATCAAATTGGACACCTGAACCAAAAGCTGGCTTAAACCGGCGACGTCTAAAGGGCGTAGCGCACTGCGGGCGCGGATCTTTTTGTTTTTGATCCCCTGGATAACCAGATATCGTGCGAGGTTCATGTTCAGCGGCGGCAATGCCACCACGGCTTGCTCTTCCGGTCGCCACTCTACGCCACCTTCTCCCAACATAATGAGTGGCCCAAATACCGGATCGTGTTCGACGACCACGCGCAGTTCCTGAGCCCCCGCGCGGTTAGCCATACTCTGGACAAGCAAACCGTGGATACGCGCCCGCGGCCAGGCCATTTTCACCCGATCAAAAATCGCATTGGCGGCCTGCTGCACTTCGGTTGCCGTTCGCAGGTAGAGCATAACCCCTTGAACTTCCGATTTATGCGGGATATCGGGAGAACGTAGCTTGAGCGCTACCGGATAACCAATTTGTTCGGCGATGTGTACGGCTTCTGCGCTGTCGCTGGCAATCCAGGTGGGCAGCGTGTGCAAGCCATAGGCGTGCAAAATAGGCTGAACTTCATGCGTATCCAGCGATGTTGCCCCGTCAGTAATCGCCTGTTGTAACAGATTATGTGCCTCGGCGGTGTTGGCCGTCAGGCTGTCAGGGAGCACTGGTGTTTCACGCAGCTGCTTCTGGTTACGCCGGTATTCAACCATATGCATAAACGCGGTGATGGTGCCTTCCGGTGTACGATAGGTGGGTAATCCCGCTTCACTAAACAACCTGCGGGCTTCCTGGGATGAAAACTCCCCGCACCAGTTAGTGAGTAAGGAGACAAACTTGCCGCGCGGATGTTGTTTCACCGCCTCAATCAGCGCCTGCGCGCTTTCGGTGCCAGGTGCGGCTGCGCTAGGCGAGTGGATGACCATCAGGGCGTCGAAATCCTGGCTGGCGAGTAAAATATTCAGCGTTTTAACGTAATGCTCACTGCTGGCATCGTCGCGCAAATCCAGTGGGTTGGCGATATCAACGTGGGTTGGTAACGCATCACGTAGTTTCTGGCAGGTCTCTTCGCTTAGCGTGGCCAGTTTGCCGTTTCGCGACCACAGCTCATCTAAAGCCAGTGCAGCAGGGGCGGCACCATTACTGATGATCATCAGCCTGTCGCCACGTAAAGGGCGCATGTGGCTGAGGGTTTCCACCGCTGAGAAAAGCTCGTGTGTGTCCTGCACGCGCAGCAGACCGGCACGCTGAATGGCGGCGTCCCAGGCTGGGTCCATCCCCGAGCTGGTATGCAGCAAGCGCTGAGCCGCCGGGCTGCGACCGCTTTTAATCACCAAAATGGGTTTATTACGCGATGCGCTACGTGCCGCCGAGACAAAACGGCGGGCATCGCTCAAATGTTCGAGGTAGAGCAAAATCGCACTGGTTTTACTGTCGCGGGCCAGGTAATCAAGCAGCTCATCAACGTCAATATCCAGGCTGTCGCCCAGTGCGATAAAATAAGAAAACCCCATTTCTCTCTGCTGTGCCCAGTCGAGAATCGTATTGGATACGGCGGCGGATTGAGAGATAAATGCCAGCTTGCCGCGTTTAATCGGTACCGGTGAAAAACTGGCGTTAAGCCCCTGCCAGGGGGCGAGAAGCCCCAGGCTGTTGGGGCCGAGCAAACGTATGTTGTAGCGTGATGCGCAGGCCAGCAGTTCAGCGTGCTGCGCCGTGGGCGCTGACAAAATAATACAGGTTTTGCAGCCTTTCTCGCCTAGCGCCTCCAGCAGCGTCAGGTTGCGGCTGGCATTGGTACACAGCACGGCGAGATCGGGAGAAAAAGGCAGGCTGGCGATAGTGGGCCAGGCCAGCACGCCCAACACTGCTTTCCAGGCCGGCGTCACCGGTAAAACCGGTCCATTGAAGCCGCCGGCCAGTAAGTTACGCATCATCAGGTAACCCGCACGATTGGGCTTCATTGACGCCCCAATCACCGCAATGGATTTTGGTCGCAGTAGCGCTTCCAGACCACGTTGACTCATATCGGCTTCCTTAATGACACTAGTGACCGAATGATTTTAAACGTTTTCTGTCGAGTCTGCTGTGACGCTTCCCTGATGTTGGGTTTTTCCTGCCAGGTAGCGAGTTTTAAAAAGCGTGAAGTGTTCACTTAATCCTTCGGCTGCCTGCGTGTCTCCAGCCAGATCCAGTAAGGCAATCGCCACTTCGGCGGTGCAATATTGCCCCTCGGCATGGGCTTCGCGCAGACGGTAAGCGGAAAGACGTGATAAATCGACGGAGATAACCGGCAGGTTATCGAGGTACGGACTTTTACGGAACATTTTGCGCGCTTCTGGCCAGGTGCCATCAAGCATAATGAACAACGGTGTTTTACCCGTAGGTGGCGTGAAAATGACCTCACGGCCCTCGTCGGCATAAGATGCCGGGAAGACCACCATCGGTTGATAATCCGGATTGTTAACCAGTTCAAGCAGCGCTGACGGCGGCTCGGTGCGAGACCACTGAAACGCGGCGGTATCCGGCAGAATATCAGCAATCAAACGCCCGGTGTTGCTGGGTTTCATCGGTTCGGTGTCAAACATTACCAGGCAAAAACGACTCTTCGCCTGGGCAGGTCTCAGCGTTTCGCACAGGCACAGTTTCAGCGGCAGTAAGCAGCGCTGGCAGCGGCGAATACGGTTACCTCGGGCAAGAAAAGGGCGCGTGGCGCGCGCAAGGCGCTCGGCACGTAACTGGAGAACGGCGTTATTGGTCATCGGGAAGCACGTTGAAAAATGCTATTGTCGCAGAGGACAAAACGGGGCACAAGATGTGCCCCGTAGAGATTATAATGATTCGTTAAGCCAGCTATCAAACGGGGCTTTAGGCACTGCGCCATTGAGCATATCGACGACTTCACCTTTCTTGAATATCATAATGGTCGGAATGCTGCGGATGCCGAAACGTGCGCTGAGTTCGCGTTCAGCTTCGGTATTCACTTTAACAAAACGCACTTTACCGCTACGCTCTTCAGCGACATCTTCAAAAATGGGGGCGAAGTTACGGCATGGGCCACACCATGGCGCCCAGAAATCGACCACCACCGGAAGATCGTCTTTTAACAGCTTATCCAGCGTAGCACCGGTCGCATTGATCACCTCACCGTCAAACAGGTCGTGACCACAGCGTCCGCATTTGGCCGTATCCTGAACACGATCTTCGGGGATGCGGTTGATAGCCTGGCAGCTGGTACAAACGGTATTCATAACTAACCTCTGGATGAGTAGGGTGGACTTCGCGGCAATCACGCCGATATGTTTCTATTATGTTACATATTATCGGGGAGACTGTTTTAAACAGCAATGCGTTTTATTCAATGAGTACAATAGTCATAAGCTTTTAAATGAAATAATGGCTAACGACGTGCACATCGGGTAATCTGCGCGCTTCGCGCAGAGCAGGTGGAGAAAAGAAATGAGCGACGAACTGAAGAACAAAAACGGCAAGGTCAAAGTGATGTACGTCCGCAGTGACGATGACTCGGACAAGCGCACCCAAAATCCACGTACCGGTAAAGGCGGCGGTCGCCCAGGTACTTCCCGAGCCGAAGGCGGTCGTCGCCCTGCCCGTGATGACAGAAAGGGTCCGAACAGTGAACGTGGCCGCGATCGTGGACGTGACCGCGATGTTGAACGCGACCGTAAACGTGAAGACTCACCGTGGCGTACCGTATCCCGCGCGCCGAGCGATGACGTAGCGGAAAAAGCCGATCACGGTGGGATCAGCGGCAAGAGCTTTATCGATCCTGAAGTATTACGTCGTCAGCGTGCGGAAGAAACCCGCGTTTACGGTGAGAATGCCTGTCAGGCGCTGTTCCAGAGCCGTCCGGACGCCATTGTCCGCGCCTGGTTTGTCCAGAGCGTGACACCACGATTTAAAGAAGCATTACGCTGGATGGCGGCAAACCGCAAAGCCTACCACGTGGTTGACGAAGCCGAACTGGCGAAAGCTTCCGGTACTGAACACCATGGCGGCGTGTGTTTCCTGATTAAAAAACGTAACGGTACAACCGTTAAGCAGTGGGTTGGCCAGGCGGGGGCGCAGGATTGCGTACTGGCGCTGGAAGATATCGCCAACCCGCATAACCTGGGCGGCATGATGCGCAGTTGCGCTCACTTCGGTGTGAAAGGCGTGGTCGTACAGGATGCCGCGCTGCTGGAATCCGGTGCAGCTATCCGTACCGCGGAAGGCGGTGCCGAGCACGTGCAACCGATCACTGGCGACAGTATTGTGGATGTGCTGGATGATTTCCGCAAAGCAGGCTACACGGTCGTGATGACCTCCAGCGACAAAGGTAAGCCGTTGTTCAACACCACGCTGCCAGAAAAAATGGTGCTGGTGTTAGGCCGCGAGCGTGATGCGCTACCGGAAGCAGCATGTTCTGCAGACGATCTGTGCATCGCCATCGACGGTACGGGCAATGTAGAAACGCTCAATGTCTCCGTCGCGACGGGCGTCCTGCTCGCGGAGTGGTGGCGTCAGAACAAAGCCTGATAGTAAAAATGCCAGCGAATCGCTGGCATTTTTTTACTCGCTCTCAGCCGGCAGCACCGGCATCCAGTCGATCGGTTTTTCACCGCGTTTTTCCAGCCACTCATTTGCCAGAACAAAGTGATTGCAGCCAAAGAATCCGCGGTGTGCCGAGAGCGGAGACGGATGCGGCGCTTTCAGAATATGGTGACGCTGCGCGTCAATAATGGCCCCTTTCTTCTGCGCGTGCGCGCCCCAGAGTAAAAACACCACGCCTTCACGGTGCTCGTTAATCAGGCTAATGACTTTATCCGTAAAGGTTTCCCAGCCCAGACTGGCATGCGAATGTGCCTGTCCTGCCCGGACGGTAAGGACGGTGTTCAGTAACAGTACCCCCTGACGTGCCCAGCTTTCCAAATACCCGTGCGTGGGGCGTGTAAAGCCCGGGACCGTCGCTTCAAGTTCTTTATACATATTCAGTAATGACGGTGGAGTAGCTACGCCTGGACGCACAGAAAACGCAAGGCCATGCGCCTGGCCGGGACCGTGGTAAGGGTCCTGTCCCAGGATGACAACTTTCACATCGCCAAGCTCGGTAAAGCGAAATGCGTTAAACACATCTTTTTGCGGTGGGTAAATCGTCATGCCTGACTGGCGTTCACCGGCGACGGTATGCAAAGTGTTAACAAAATAGGGTTGCTGTTTTTCTTCGGTCAGCACATCGTGCCAGGTTAATTCGGTAGTCATCTCGCTCTCCTGCGAATTTCATTCCCCCTAGCTTAACTGCTTCTCTCTGGGGCGCAAAATTCTCTACGATTCTCAAGGGACTACCCCTTAAAGATAGTTGAAAATTTATGTAAAAATTTTATCTACACGCATAGCGTAAGTTGATGTAAAACAATAAAATCCACTCATCACCACTTTGCGTGTGTGGTTTTTGTTGATTTAAATCAAGGAATCAAGGGTGTGCGAGGGGTATATATACACTCAAGCAACAATGGTTTTACCAATTGGCCGCGCGACGGCCAACCGAAATCAAATAATTTTGCCGGGGAGGCATCAACATGATTACAGGTATCCAGATTACTAAAGCTGCAAACGACGACCTGCTGAACTCTTTCTGGCTGCTGGACAGCGAAAAAGGCGAAGCACGCTGCATCGTTGCTAAAGCAGGTTTCTCTGCTGATGAAGTCGTTGCCGTCAGCAAACTGGGCGAAATCGAATACCGTGAAGTACCGGTAGACGTACAGCCAGAAGTTCGCGTAGAAGGTGGCCAGCACCTGAACGTTAACGTTCTGCGTCGTGAAACGCTGGAAGATGCGGTTAAGCACCCGGAAAAATACCCGCAGCTGACTATTCGTGTTTCTGGTTATGCGGTGCGTTTCAACTCACTGACTCCAGAACAGCAGCGCGACGTTATTGCCCGTACAAAAAATGCCGGGTTCATTAACCCGGCATACCGTTTACTCTTTGTCAGACTGCGGCGCGGCAGTTGCGCTCGGCTTGCGACGCTTGCCGATATTTTTGGCGTCGCGGTGACGTTTCTTCACGCGCGGCTTCTCTTTGTCTTTCTCTTTTTTCTCGGCACGTTTCGCCAGCACTTTCTTGGATGGCTTACCGTTAGACTTCTCACTTGGCGCGCGCGTTGTTGGACGCAGTTCGTCAACCACGCGCGGCTTTAGCTGCTCGTCGACATAGCGACTCGCTTTGCCGAGCAGCAGGTGGTCGTGCGCTTCTACCAGAGAAATGGCGGTGCCTTTACGGCCTGCGCGACCGGTACGGCCAATACGGTGCAAATAGGCATCGCCACTACGCGGCATGTCGTAGTTAAACACGTGGCTGACATCAGGAATGTCGATACCGCGTGCCGCAACGTCGGTGGCAACCAGCACATTCACACGACCATCGGTCAGGCGTTTGATCGCTTCGTTACGCTTGCTTTGTACCATCTCGCCTTCGAGATAGCAGTTGTTGATCCCCGCCTGGCGCAGCCAGCCAGCCAGCTCGTGCACGCGCTCGCGTTTACGCACAAAGACGATAGAACGCGTTGCTTCAGGCTGTTTTAACAGGTGAATCAGCAACGCTGTTTTGTGTTCGATATCATCGGCACGATAGTACCACTGATGGATCTTCTTACGTTCGCGGGTGGATGGATCCGCAGAAACCTCAACCGGATCTTCCAGCAGGCGCTCGGCAAAATCTTTAACCGCATTGCCTTCCAGCGTGGCAGAGAACAGCATGGTCTGCTTACGCCAGCGGGTTTCACCGGCAATATGCTCGATATCCTGCGCGAAGCCCATATCCAGCATACGGTCGGCTTCATCGAGGATCAGCGTTTCAACCGCATGGCAGTCGAAGTTCTCTTCTTTAATGTATTGCAGTAGACGTCCGGTGGTCGCGACCACGATGTCCTGATTTTCGCTGAACACTTCCATATGGTTCATGTAGGCCACGCCGCCGGTGATGGTGGCGACATCCAGATGCGTATTCTTCGCCAGTTCACGGGCGTGATCGGCAACTTGCATTGCCAGTTCACGGGTCGGCGTCAGAATTAAAACGCGCGGTGGACCTGATTTTTTGCGCGGAAAGTCGAGCAGGTGCTGCAACACTGGCAGCAAATATGCCGCCGTTTTACCGGTGCCTGTCGGCGCAGAACCGAGTACATCACGGCCATCGAGCGCAGGTGGAATGGCGGCTGCCTGAATAGCTGTCGGGCGAGTGAAACCTTTTTCCTGGAGGGCATCCAGCAGGCTTTCATCGAGTTCAAGTTCGGAAAAAGTCGTTACAGTCATGTTCTACCTCTGTGTGGGGCGCTGATTATAGACGTTACGGCTGCAATCTTCATCTGTTTGTATGGATATACCTTCTCAGGTATTGTTTTTATCCTATGTTATCGTTTTTTTTCCAGGAAGGTTGTTTTTCATGCCCCAGTCTTCATCAGTACTTCGACGTAATGGGTTTACCTTTAAACAGTTTTTTGTGGCACATGATCGTTGTGCAATGAAAGTTGGGACTGACGGAATTTTATTGGGGGCCTGGGCCCCTGTCGCAGGCGTAAAGCGGATCCTTGATATCGGCACCGGGAGTGGTTTGTTAGCACTGATGCTGGCCCAGCGTACAGATAACAGCGTCCTGATTGATGCGGTGGAGCTGGATGTTGACGCCGCGCAACAGGCAGAGGAAAACATCACGCAATCTCCGTGGGGGCAGCGTATCCGGATCCATACTGAAGATGCTCAACGGTGGATACCTCGCCAGACCGTGCGCTTTGATCTGATTATCAGTAATCCCCCTTATTATGAGCAAGGCGTGGAGTGTGGTTCGCCACAGCGCGAGCAGGCACGTTATACCACGACGCTCGATCATGCGGCGCTGATAACGCTGGCGGCGGACAGTATTACAGAAGAGGGCTTTTTTTGCGTGGTACTGCCGGAGCAGATTGGTAACGCTTTTACCCAGCAGGCATTAAACATGGGATGGCATCTGCGTCTGCGTACGGATGTGGCGGAAACCGAAGCCCGGCTGCCGCATCGGGTCCTGCTGGCTTTCTCCCCGCAGGCCGGGGAGTGCTTTAGCGACAGATTAGTGATCCGTGGGCCAGACCAGCGTTACTCAGAAGGTTACACCGCGCTGACCCAGGCATTTTATCTGTTTATGTGATGGCTAAGCGGCGAAAGAATAGAAGGGCCGGATTCAGGCAACTGCTCTGGATAATCCAGCGTGAAGTGCAGGCCCCGGCTCTCTTTACGCATCATTGCGCAGCGCACAATCAGCTCGGCAACCTGCACCAAATTGCGCAGCTCCAGTAAATTGTTCGACACGCGGAAATGGGCGTAATACTCGTCGATTTCCTGTTGCAGCATCGTGATACGCCGCAGGGCTCGCTCCAGACGTTTAGTGGTGCGTACAATGCCAACGTAATCCCACATAAATAGCCGCAGTTCATGCCAGTTATGCTGGATGACAACCAGCTCATCCGGATTTTCCACCCGGCTTTCATCCCAACCCGGAAGCGTGCTTACACTACGTGCGTAGGGCATTCTACGATCAATATCTTCAGCTGCAGACCAGCCGTAGACCAGGCACTCCAGCAGTGAGTTAGACGCCATACGATTTGCACCATGCAGCCCGGTGTAGCTCACTTCGCCGATGGCATACAGACCATCGACGTCAGTCCGTCCATAATCATCGACCATCACGCCACCGCAGGTATAGTGCGCAGCTGGCACGATAGGCACTGGCTCTTTGGTCAGGTCGATCCCCAGGCCCAGCAGCTTTTCATAAATCATCGGAAAATGCTGGCGGACAAATTCTTCCGGTTTATGACTGATGTCGATGAACATGCAGTCCGCACCCAGACGCTTCATTTCATGATCGATAGCACGCGCCACGATATCGCGCGGCGCCAGTTCACCACGCTCATCAAAGTCGGGCATAAAGCGTGAGCCGTCCGGGCGCTTCAGGTGGGCACCTTCGCCACGCAGCGCTTCAGTCAGTAGAAAATTGCGTGCCTGCGGGTGATACAGCGCGGTGGGGTGAAACTGATTAAATTCGAGGTTGGCGACACGACACCCTGCGCGCCAGGCCATCGCAATTCCATCGCCTGAGGAGATATCCGGATTGGTGGTGTACTGATAGACCTTCGATGCACCACCGGTGGCCAGCACGACGGATTTGGCATGGCAGGTTTCGACGGCTTCTTTATTACGGTTCCAGATCCATGCGCCAACTACCCGGCGCGTGCCTGGCAAGCCGATTTTATCGGAGATGATCAGGTCCACGGCGTTGCTACGTTCCAGCACCTGAATGTTGGGATGATTTTGTGCCTTGCTGACCAGCGTGGTTTCGACCTCTTTGCCGGTGGCATCAGCCGCATGCAGGATACGTCGATGGCTATGGCCGCCTTCGCGGGTCAGGTGATAACTCTCTTCACCATTGGGCTGAACCTGCGTATCAAACAAAACGCCTTGATCAATGAGCCACTGGACGCACGTTCGGGCGTTGCTGGCGACGAACTCAACTGCATGGCGATCGCACAATCCCGCGCCGGCAATCAGCGTATCCTCGACGTGAGAATCGATACTGTCGGTTTCATCAAAAACAGCGGCAATGCCTCCCTGGGCATAGAATGTAGAGCCTTCACTCACAGGCCCTTTACTCAGGACAATAACCCGATGTTTCTCAGCCAAGCGCAAAGCCAGTGAGAGTCCGGCAGCACCGCTGCCAATAATCAGCACATCACAGGATAATTCAGGCGTTGTATTCATGATTGTTGTTTAATTTACTAAACAGTGTTTGGTCACCATAGCACCACATTGCGCGAAACTGCACGTTAAATTTTTAATTGTGTTGCAATGGCTAAACACGAAAGAAATTCATAGTGAGAGGTAAAGTATGAAAAATATTTTGTGTAGCAGGCCGTTAGCGTCAGATTAGGAGATGAAATAAAGTGCCCGTTGGGTTACTCTGCAAGCGGTTTAATGGGCATTTCTGTACAGATAGTGCGTTGATCGGGTTATGTAGACTTATAATGAGAGATAAGACCTGTCTACAACATGACAAACAAAAACAAATGCGTAACGGAACTTTACGAAACTTGAGCACTCCAAGTCATTGCTTGCTCATAGTGCAGCTGATGGAGTGGCGTTTCGAAAGCGCGTGGAAATTTGGTTTGGGGAGACTTTACCTCGGATGAGCGAGCAGTTAACGGACCAGGTCCTGGTAGAACGGGTCCAGAAGGGAGATCAGAAAGCCTTTAATTTACTGGTAGTTCGCTATCAGCATAAGGTGGCGAGTCTGGTTTCCCGCTATGTACCGTCGGGCGATGTTCCCGATGTTGTACAGGAAGCATTTATTAAGGCCTATCGTGCGCTGGATTCGTTCCGGGGAGATAGTGCTTTTTATACCTGGCTGTATCGTATTGCAGTCAATACAGCGAAGAATTACCTGGTCGCTCAGGGGCGTCGTCCACCTTCCAGTGATATAGATGCGATAGAAGCAGAAAATTACGAAAGTGGCGGTGCGCTGAAAGAAATTTCGAACCCTGAGAACTTAATGTTGTCAGAAGAACTGAGACAGATAGTTTTCCGAACTATTGAGTCCCTCCCGGAAGATTTACGCATGGCAATAACCTTGCGGGAGCTGGATGGCCTGAGCTATGAAGAGATAGCTGCTATCATGGATTGTCCGGTGGGTACGGTGCGTTCTCGTATCTTCCGAGCGAGGGAAGCTATTGATAATAAAGTTCAACCGCTTATCAGGCGTTGACGGTAGCGGGATACTGGAAAAGGTATTAGGCATGCAGAAAGAAAAACTTTCCGCTTTAATGGATGGCGAAACGCTGGATACTGAGTTACTCAAAGAGCTGACTCACGACCCGGAAATGCAAAAAACCTGGGAGAGTTATCACCTGATCCGCGATTCCATGCGAGGTGATACCGCCGACGTTCTCCATTTCGATATTTCCGACCGAGTAATGGCAGCCATCGCAGATGAGCCAGTACGTCAGGCGGCGCCATTGATTCCTGAGGCCCAGCCAGCACCACATCAGTGGCAGAAAATGCCATTCTGGAAGAAAATGCGTCCGTGGGCCGCTCAGCTTACTCAAATGGGTGTGGCCGCGTGCGTATCGCTTGCAGTTATCGTTGGCGTCCAGCACTATAATGGGCAATCTGAAACGTCCCAGCAGCCCGAAACGCCGGTATTTAATACATTACCGATGATGGGTAAAGCCAGTCCGGTGAGCTTGGGTGTACCTTCTGACGCGACGGCCAGCAGCGGCGGTCAGCAACAGCAGGTGCAGGAGCAGCGTCGTCGTATCAATGCTATGTTGCAGGATTACGAACTGCAGCGCCGACTGCACTCCGAACAGCTTCAGTTTGAGCAGGCACAGACACAGCAAGCCGCTGTACAGGTGCCAGGAATTCAAACTTTAGGAACGCAATCGCAGTAATGAAGCAACTTTGGTTTGCCATGTCACTTGTGGCTGGTAGCCTGTTCTTCTCTGTCAACGCCTCGGCCACTCCTGCGTCCGGGGCGTTATTGCAGCAGATGAATCTGGCCAGCCAGTCGCTCACCTATGAGCTGTCCTTCGTCAGCATCAATAAACAGGGTGTTGAATCCCTACGTTATCGTCATGCTCGTCTGGATAACCGTCCGCTTGCACAACTGTTGCAATTAGATGGACCACGCCGGGAAGTCGTACAACGTGGGAATGAGATCAGCTATTTTGAGCCGGGGCTCGAACCGTTCACGCTGAACGGTGATTATATTGTTGATTCTCTGCCATCTCTGATTTACACCGACTTTAAACGTCTCGCACCCTACTATGATTTTATCTCGGTAGGCCGAACCCGTATTGCAGACAGGCTTTGTGAAGTGCTCCGCGTCGTGGCGCGTGACGGGACTCGTTACAGCTACATTGTCTGGATGGACACCGAAACTAAGCTACCGATGCGCGTCGATCTTCTTGACCGGGATGGCGAAACGCTGGAACAGTTCCGCGTGATCGCTTTTACTGTGAATAGCGGCGTCGGAGACAGCATGCAGACGCTGGCAAAAGCCAACCTGCCGCCGTTGCTATCCGTTCCCGCAGGCGAGAAAACCAACTTCAACTGGAACCCATCGTGGTTGCCGCAAGGATTCAGTGAAGTCTCTAGCAGCCGTCGTCCACTGCCGACGATGGACAATATGCCGATTGAATCGCGTCTTTATTCTGACGGGCTGTTCAGCTTCTCTGTGAATGTGAACCGCGCGCAGCAAAACAGCGCCGATCAGCTCCTGCGTACCGGACGCCGCACGGTCAGTACCAGCGTACGAGATAATGCCGAAATCACTATCGTTGGTGAACTTCCGCCGCAAACGGCGAAGCGCATCGCGGACAATATCAAGTTCAGGGCTGCACAATGATCAAAGAGTGGGCAACGGTTGTTTCCTGGCAAAATGGCCTGGCGACAGTCAGCTGTGACGTTAAAGCGTCGTGCAGCAGCTGTGCCTCAAGGGCCGGATGCGGAAGCCGTGTGCTGAATAAACTGGGACCGCAGACAACGCACACCATTGTGGTGCCTAGCGTTGAACCTCTGGCTCCCGGTCAGAAAGTTGAGCTAGGCATTGCTGAAGGCAGCCTGTTGGGCTCGGCAATGTTAGTCTATCTGTCTCCGCTGGCGGGGCTGTTTGTTTTTGCCGCATTGTTCCAGGTGTTGTTTGGCAGCGATATCGCCGCGTTAAGCGGTGCGATACTGGGCGGTGTGGGTGGATTCCTGATTGCTCGTGGTTTCTCACGCAAGCTGGCTGAACGTGAGGCCTGGCAACCGGTGATTCTCAATGTTGCTCTCCCGCCTGACCTTCTTCGCGTCGAAACACACCAGTGATATATAGGCCTGATGGCGCTGCGCTTATCAGGCCTACAGGACCGTTACTACGTAGGCCAGATAGGGCACTTTCGCCGTACTTCGGTAAAAGTTTCACTGACTTTGCTAAGTTGTTTCCAGTTCCCGCTATCCTTGCTCTATGAACATTTCCTCGCCTCAGCGTTGTAGTGTAGAATGCGGCGTTTCACTTAAACCGACGTTAAGCTCAGAACAGCGACTTCTCAAAGCCTGCCCAGGCAGGCGTAAGGCACAATAATTACACTATATGAAGAACATACGTAACTTTTCAATCATAGCTCACATCGACCACGGTAAATCAACGCTGTCTGACCGTATTATCCAGATCTGCGGTGGCCTGTCTGACCGTGAAATGGAAGCGCAGGTTCTCGACTCGATGGATCTTGAGCGTGAGCGCGGTATTACTATCAAAGCGCAGAGCGTGACGCTCGATTTCAAATCATCTGATGGTGAAACCTACCAGCTTAACTTTATCGACACGCCGGGCCACGTTGACTTCTCGTATGAAGTTTCGCGCTCGCTTGCCGCCTGTGAAGGCGCTCTGCTGGTGGTTGACGCCGGACAGGGTGTTGAAGCGCAAACGCTGGCTAACTGCTATACCGCCCTGGAAATGGATCTCGAGGTGGTGCCTGTACTGAACAAAATTGACCTGCCGGCTGCCGATCCTGAGCGTGTAGCGGAAGAGATCGAAGATATCGTCGGTATCGATGCGACAGATGCGGTTCGCTGCTCGGCGAAAACCGGCGTCGGCGTGACCGACGTTCTGGAACGTCTGGTGCGCGAAATTCCGCCGCCGGAAGGTGACCCGGAAGGCCCGCTGCAGGCGCTGATCATTGACTCCTGGTTCGATAACTATCTGGGTGTGGTCTCGCTGGTACGTATTAAAAACGGCACCATGCGCAAAGGCGACAAAATCAAAGTGATGAGCACCGGGCAGGTGTATAACGCTGACCGTCTGGGGATCTTCACGCCTAAGCAGGTTGACCGTACCGAACTGAAGTGCGGCGAAGTGGGCTGGCTGGTTTGTGCGATTAAAGACATCCTCGGCGCCCCGGTCGGCGATACGCTGACTCAGGCACGTAATCCGGCAGATAAAGCGCTGCCAGGATTTAAAAAGGTGAAACCGCAGGTTTACGCCGGTCTGTTCCCGGTCAGCTCTGACGATTACGAAAACTTCCGTGATGCGTTAGGTAAGCTGAGCCTGAACGATGCCTCCCTGTTCTATGAACCGGAAAGCTCTACCGCGCTGGGCTTCGGCTTCCGCTGTGGCTTCCTTGGTTTGCTGCACATGGAGATCATTCAGGAACGTCTGGAACGTGAATACGATCTGGACCTGATAACCACTGCACCGACCGTTGTTTACGAAGTTGAAACCACGGGTAAAGAGACTATCTATGTCGATAGCCCGTCCAAACTGCCGCCGCTGAACAACATCTATGAGCTGCGCGAGCCGATCGCTGAGTGTCATATGCTGCTGCCTCAGGCATATCTCGGCAACGTTATCACGCTGTGTATCGAGAAGCGTGGCGTACAGACCAACATGGTTTACCACGGTAACCAGGTGGCGCTGACCTATGAAATCCCGATGGCAGAAGTGGTGCTCGACTTCTTCGACCGCCTGAAGTCAACGTCTCGTGGCTATGCGTCACTGGACTATAACTTCAAACGCTTCCAGGCCTCTGACATGGTGCGCGTTGATGTTCTGATCAACAACGAGCGTGTTGATGCGCTGGCGCTCATTACCCACCGTGATAACTCACAGAGCCGCGGCCGTGAGCTGGTGGAAAAGATGAAAGAACTGATCCCACGCCAGCAGTTTGATATCGCGATTCAGGCAGCCATTGGTACGCACATCATTGCGCGTTCAACGGTTAAGCAGCTGCGTAAAAACGTTCTGGCTAAGTGCTATGGCGGTGATATTAGCCGTAAGAAAAAGCTGCTGCAGAAACAGAAAGAAGGTAAAAAACGCATGAAGCAGATCGGTAACGTCGAGCTGCCTCAGGAAGCGTTCCTCGCCATTCTGCATGTCGGTAAAGACAGCAAATAATCCTAAGGAGTTGGCATGGCGAATATGTTTGCCCTGATTCTGGTGATTGCCACACTGGTGACGGGCATTTTATGGTGCGTAGATAAATTTATCTTTGCGCCAAAACGCCGGGAGCGTCAGGCAGCGGCACAAGCCGCTGCGGGTGATTCACTGGATAACACAACGCTGAAAAAAGTCTCCCCGAAGCCGGGCTGGCTGGAAACCGGAGCATCCGTGTTCCCGGTACTGGCGATTGTACTGGTGGTGCGTTCATTTATTTATGAGCCGTTCCAGATCCCATCGGGTTCGATGATGCCGACGCTGTTAATTGGTGATTTTATTCTGGTGGAGAAATTTGCCTACGGAATTAAAGATCCGATTTATCAGAAAACACTGATCGAAACGGGCCATCCGAAACGTGGTGATGTCGTGGTGTTTAAATACCCGGAGGATCCGCGCCTGGACTACATCAAACGCGCTGTCGGTTTACCGGGAGACAAAGTGACGTACGATCCAGTGGCGAAAGAGGTCACGATCCAGCCAGGATGCCGCTCCGGTCAGGCGTGTCAAAACGCATTGCCGGTCACGTACTCTGACGTTCAGCCGAGTGATTTCGTACAGACGTTTGCACGTCGTAACGGTGGCGAAGCGACCAGTGGTTTCTTCGAACTTCCGCTGAGCGAAACGAAAGATAACGGTATTCGCCTGACCGAACGTAAAGAGACGCTGGGCGAGGTGACGCACCGCATTCTGACCGTGCCAATCGCGCAGGATCAGGTGGGGATGTACTACCGCCAACCGGGTCAGCAACTGGCGACCTGGATTGTTCCACCGGGACACTACTTCATGATGGGTGATAACCGCGACAACAGCGCGGACAGCCGTTACTGGGGATTTGTACCGGAAGCGAATCTGGTGGGTAAAGCGACGGGCATCTGGATGAGTTTCGACAAGCAAGAAGGTGAATGGCCGACCGGTGTTCGTTTAAGCCGTATTGGTGGTATTCATTAATTGCTGATAATCGTTCACGTTGTCGTCATAATGGCGGCAACGTGAATTATTTCTCGGATAAATTCCCGCAGACTAACGACATCCCTTGTCGTTGTGTATAGAATATTCCCCCGTAGTTTTAGGTTGGCACCGTCAGGTTGCCACGGCACACGAAACAGCGTTGATTCGTATACAAGCGCATTCAGGCGACGCCGAAACGGCTAACCGAGTGATGTATATCAGGTCTGTTTCGTGTGCTGGATTGTTGACGCATTCATTTATTGGTATCGCATGAACCCCATCGTAATTAATCGGCTTCAACGGAAGCTGGGCTACACTTTTAATCATCAGGAACTGTTGCAGCAGGCATTAACTCACCGCAGTGCCAGCAGCAAACATAACGAGCGTTTAGAATTTTTAGGCGACTCTATTTTGAGCTTTGTTATTGCCAATGCGTTGTATCATCGTTTTCCGCGTGTGGACGAAGGTGATATGAGTCGCATGCGCGCCACGCTGGTGCGCGGTAATACGCTGGCTGAATTAGCCCGTGAGTTTGATCTCGGCGAATGTTTACGTTTGGGGCCGGGCGAACTGAAAAGCGGCGGCTTCCGTCGTGAATCTATTCTGGCTGATACCGTCGAAGCACTGATCGGCGGCGTCTTCCTCGACAGTGATATTCAGACTGTTGAACAACTGATCCTTAACTGGTATCAAACCCGTCTGGATGAAATTAGTCCGGGCGACAAACAAAAAGATCCGAAAACGCGTTTGCAGGAATACTTGCAGGGTCGCCACCTGCCGCTGCCGTCTTATCTGGTAGTACAGGTCCGTGGCGAAGCGCACGATCAAGAATTTACTATCCACTGCCAGGTTAGCGGCCTGAGTGAACCGGTGGTTGGCACAGGTTCGAGCCGTCGTAAGGCTGAGCAGGCTGCCGCCGAACAGGCGTTGAAAAAACTGGAGCTGGAATGAGCGAAGAAAAAACCTATTGCGGATTTATTGCCATCGTCGGTCGCCCGAACGTTGGTAAATCCACCCTGTTGAATAATCTGCTTGGGCAGAAGATTTCCATTACCTCCCGTAAGGCGCAGACGACCCGTCACCGCATTGTCGGTATTCATACCGAAGGCGCGTATCAGGCTATTTATGTTGATACCCCGGGCCTGCACATGGAAGAAAAGCGTGCCATCAACCGCCTGATGAACAAAGCGGCCAGCAGTTCTATTGGTGACGTTGAATTGATTATTTTCGTCGTAGAGGGCACGCGCTGGACGCCGGACGACGAAATGGTGCTGAACAAACTGCGTGACGGTAAAGCTCCGGTTATCCTGGCGGTCAACAAAGTGGATAACGTCCAGGAAAAAGCCGATCTGCTGCCGCACCTGCAGTTCCTGGCAAGCCAGATGAACTTCCTCGACATCGTACCGATGTCTGCCGAAACCGGCATGAATGTCGATACCGTTGCGGGCATCGTGCGTAAGCATCTGCCGGAAGCGATTCATCACTTCCCGGAAGATTACATCACCGACCGCTCGCAGCGCTTTATGGCCTCTGAAATCATCCGTGAAAAGCTGATGCGTTTCCTTGGTGCTGAACTGCCGTATTCTGTGACCGTTGAGATTGAGCGCTTTATCCCTAACGAACGTGGCGGCTACGACATCAACGGCCTGATCCTTGTCGAACGCGAAGGGCAGAAGAAGATGGTAATTGGCAACAAAGGGGCCAAAATTAAAACCATCGGTATTGAAGCACGTAAAGACATGCAGGAAATGTTCGAAGCGCCTGTGCACCTTGAACTGTGGGTGAAAGTGAAATCTGGCTGGGCCGATGACGAACGCGCGCTGCGCAGTCTCGGTTACGGCGACGACGTCTAAACCCTTCCTCTGAAAGACGACGAGTATTATGATGGATGGATGGCAACGCGCATTTGTCCTACATAGTCGCCCCTGGAGCGAAACCAGTTTAGTGCTGGACGTTTTCACGGAAGAGTCGGGTGGCTAAAGGCGCACGTTCCAAACGCTCCAATCTGAAAGGCGCACTCCAGCCTTTTACCCC
This sequence comes from Citrobacter sp. wls829, assembly GCF_005280825.1. Taxonomy (NCBI): domain Bacteria; kingdom Pseudomonadati; phylum Pseudomonadota; class Gammaproteobacteria; order Enterobacterales; family Enterobacteriaceae; genus Citrobacter; species Citrobacter sp. wls829. The sequence continues at coordinate 12,856 of NZ_SZWP01000009.1, read as the reverse complement.
ATTATTACTTCGCTTTGGTGGACGTGGTGAGGTCAAAACCCTACGTAGCGCTGAAGCCGTCTCTCTGGCACTCCCGCTTAGCGGAATCACGCTGTACAGCGGTCTGTATATCAACGAACTCATTTCTCGCGTGCTTGAGTACGAGACCCGCTTTTCTGAACTCTTTTTCGATTACCTGAACTGTATCCAGGCGTTGGCAGGCACATCCGGTTCACCAGAGCCCGCCCTGCGTCGCTTTGAGCTGGCGTTGCTCGGTCATCTGGGCTACGGCGTGGATTTCGCCCACTGTGCGGGCAGCGGTGAGCCGGTGGACGACACCATGACCTATCGCTATCGGGAAGAAAAAGGGTTTATCGCCAGCATCGTTATTGATAACAACACCTTTACCGGACGCCATCTCAAAGCACTTGCATCGCGTGAATTTCCGGATGCCGATACGTTACGTGCCGCGAAACGCTTTACCCGCATGGCGTTAAAGCCGTATCTTGGTGGTAAGCCGTTAAAAAGCCGGGAACTGTTCCGGCAATTTTTGCCAAAACGCGCAGTAAAAACAAATAATGATTAACGAGGATTGTCATGGCCGAATTACTGTTAGGCGTCAACATTGACCACATTGCCACTTTACGTAACGCACGCGGCACCGCATACCCGGACCCGGTTCAGGCGGCATTTATCGTTGAGCAAGCGGGGGCGGATGGGATCACCGTTCATCTGCGTGAAGACCGTCGTCATATTACTGACAGAGACGTGCGAATTCTGCGTCAAACGCTGGATACACGTATGAATCTGGAAATGGCGGTGACGGAAGAGATGCTGGCCATCGCGGTTGAAACCAAGCCGCATTTCTGCTGCCTGGTGCCGGAAAAACGTCAGGAAGTCACCACTGAAGGCGGCTTGGATGTGGCGGGTCAACGCGACAAAATGCGTGATGCCTGCAAGCGTCTGGCGGATGCGGGGATCCTGGTCTCGCTGTTTATCGATGCCGATGAAGAACAAATTAAAGCGGCTGCTGATGTTGGCGCGCCGTATATTGAAATTCACACCGGCTGCTATGCTGATGCGAAAACCGATGCTGAACAGGCCAGCGAACTGGCACGTATCGCCAAAGCTGCGACCTTTGCTGCCAGCCTGGGTCTGAAGGTGAACGCCGGTCACGGCCTGACTTACCATAACGTCAAAGCTATTGCGCGGATCCCGGAAATGCACGAGCTGAACATTGGTCATGCGATCATCGGACGTGCGGTGATGAGCGGTCTGAAAGACGCCGTAGTGGAAATGAAACGTCTAATGCTGGAAGCGCGTGGCTAATGGCGATTCTGGGATTAGGCACGGACATCGTGGAGATTGCGCGCATTGAAGCGGTGATCTCCCGTTCCGGCGATCGGCTGGCCAGACGCGTCCTCAGCGACAACGAATGGACCATTTGGGAAACGCATCAGCAGCCGGTGCGTTTTCTGGCGAAGCGTTTTGCGGTAAAAGAGGCGGCGGCAAAAGCCTTTGGCACCGGCATTCGTAACGGGCTGGCATTTAATCAGTTCGAAGTGTTCAACGATGAACTCGGCAAGCCGCGTTTGCGGTTATGGGGAGAGGCGTTAAAACTGGCGGAGAAGCTCGGTGTTATGCATATGCACGTGACGCTGGCCGATGAACGTCACTATGCCTGCGCCACGGTCATTATTGAGAGTTAAAGCTTGTCTGCGTGATGCATTAACACAAACTTATCCCACAGCTGTTCATCTGTTTCGATATGTGCCGGATCTTTCAAAATAGTATTGGGGATCGGGCACACCTTTTGACAGGTTGGCGTGTCGTAATGACCTACGCATTCCGTACACTTGTCGCTGTTAATCTCGTAAATGCTGTCACCCATTGAAATGGCCTCATTCGGGCATTCGGGTTCGCACATATCGCAATTGATACAGCGTTTAGTAATTAGTAATGACATTTCAATGAATTACCGTTAAATCATTTTAAAATCAGTAAGTTAAAAAGTTTCTCTATCACTCTCTATTATTTACTTACTGTATGTTGATACAGTGTATTTAACCCTGATAAACTCAGTCCAGTAACACAAAGCCGCAACACATTGCATTTTGTCCCGCTGAAAAGACCTGCATGTGTGAGCTTGTTTTCTGTGCCTTCGCAGATAAGGATTGAGAATGCCGCGCACTGTAACACATAAACCGGATAGCCCCAATAATGACGATGTTTTAGCCTCGTCTGAAAAGTGGGATGCCTGTAAACCCCCCTATACCAGCTCACACATGAAAATCTGTGTTGCTGCCGCCAAAATTATCCTCTCAGCCTCCGGCGTCGCCCGCCGTTCCAAATACGAAAAAGAAAATTATCTCCGCATTGATTTTAGTAAAGCAGGTAAGGTGACATTTTACGCTGAGTTCCCTAAAAAGATGGGGCTGAAAGGTAAAAAACTTGGCGAATGGCCGGAACTCGCAATTCAAATAGCCAGAGAGAAAGCATCAGAAATGGCAGAGGGTGGGTTACGTGCTGAATCTGTCCACGCAGCTTTGGAAATGTACCGTGAAGACCTTAAAGCAAAAGTAGACAGGCAGAAGTTGAGTCCTGATAGCTTCACTACCTATGGGGTACGTATCGACAGAATCAAAGCAACGTTCGGAGAGCGTGAAGTATTCAGTGATGTGACTTACAGTCGGCTGGTGGATGTTCTGGATGAGTGGATCGCAACACGTTCCAATAATAACGCGTTAGAGTTATTTGGTGAGCTTCGTCGGTTCTGGAAATTTTGTGCTCCTACACTTTGCAATGGGCGTAACATTGCCGCCAGTTTGCCAGATGATTATGTTTCTTCTCGTGTGCAGAAACCAACCCCAACGCGACTATTTACGGATATTGAATCAATCGCCCGCCTTTGGCTCAATGTGGCTGCCTGCACCTCTATACACCAGAAAAATGCCGTTAGATTCATGATTATTACTGGCGTTCGCCCGATAAACATTAATAACTTGCGCTGGGATTACGTCAACGAGGATGCAGATGAAATCGTTTATCCAGAAGGCGTGATCGGTATGCGCGGGGCGATGAAAACACAAAAGGCTTTCCGCCTGCCGATAACGCCAGAGATCAGGAGGATTATCGACGAGCAGAAAGCCTGGCGCGATTCAGTTCCTGAGTGCAATAAAGATTATGTGTTCTTGCAGCCGCGCGACCCTATGCAGGCATTTTCAAAACGATCTCTGGATAAACTGGTTAAAACATACAGCCCGGAAGGGGCGGTAAAAGGGATGAAGCACGACGGGACAATTAAAGGGAAGGAGGGGGCGTTTAATACGATGTGCCGTAAATTCCTTAAGAGCAATGTTATTGCCCTGATGAAGGAAAGAGGCTACTCCCGATCAGATAGAAGGGAAGTAAGCCTCCTGTGCCTTCACCATTCCAGCAAGTCAGATGACCCGATGGCAGAACACTACGACTTTTCAGATGAGATTTTGCAGGAAGAGATTGCGTTAAAGCGCGAGGCATTTGAGGCTCACGAGCGGAGCATACTCGCGCAGGTTGCACTGCTAAGACGACGGGGTTAATACTGGCTCCGGCATTTCTGGATAAAAGCCTCTACATTACGGCGCTCATAGCGAACGACTTTAGCGCTGAATTTTACAGGGGCTAATGTAGAACGGTGCCGGTGTTCTGTATTCCATTTACATAATGTTTTTTGCGTAATCCCTAATTTCTGGCATACCTCGTCCGGAGTGAGGAGATCATCAGGTTGTTCAGTCATGTTATTCCTCACTGTTATCGATGGTGATGATGAGCCGCTTCCAGATAGCTGAGACATACTTAGCCTGATGTTTTGCATCGGCTAGGGCATTATGCATGTCACCTTCAAACGGTATGTCCCGGCGTGGGTTGATTCCTATTTTCCTTCCTAATTCGACGATAGTTCGGACATCACGATCATTCCAGAATTTCCACATGCAGGGGATTAATTCACGGTCATAGCTGGAGCGGAGGATTACATTATCAAAGGTAGCGCCATTACCCCAGACCTGAACTTTATCAATGTCAGAGTTATCAAGAATAAAGGTATTCAGCTTTATCAGGGCGGCTGAAATCGTTGTCGCATCCTCATCGCAAATAGCCATTCGAGCTCCTTCGCTTTGCCGCATCCACCAAATTATTGTTTCAGGGTCAGGAACGGCACCTCCAGCAATCGCGCTTTTCAGGCTAACAACCCGGTAAAATTCAGGGCCCAGTTCACCAGTTGAAGGATCAAAAAACACAGCACCGATAGAGACGATGGGGGCATTTGGTTTATTCCCCATAGTTTCAAGGTCGATCATTAAATTGTTCACGTTAAATATTCTCCTGTTTTGGTGCTGCTTTAATCATTGCTGCCCAGCACAACTCAGCCCGGCGCGCTGCCTGTCGGCATCCACTCAATGCTTCGTATTCCTCCCACTCTTTTTCATCGCTGAAGTGCGGATCTGGAACCGATTCGAAGCCGTTAATAATCATGTCCTCGGTCGGAACAATCGGCACAATCACGTAGCCTGGAGGCGCAAGGTACCGAACCTCCTCCGTTCTGTCAGGGCCGGCTGCTAGGTCAATGCCAATTACCGGAGAGTTGCCAGCCTGAAGCAAGGTGGCGCGATGGTTTTCAAGACTAACGAACTCTTCGACCTTAAACCCAGCACCGATGGCATCAATAGCTTCTCCCGCTTCAAGGGTATATTTGTATGGCCTTCCATCTTCGTACGTAATTAAGTACAAGTCGGATACTGGTTTAATAGTCATGATTTATCTGCATTTATCATGGCGGCGCGGCAACGATTCCAGCCCTCTGCCATCCATTTTCTGTGGGTATCAAGTGCAGAGTCATTAACGTCAATTTCATCCGGCACTGCTGGCGCTGGCGTGCCAAGCATCGCTTTAAACTCAGAAATCCCAGCATCATGCTCCACTCTCTGTTCTGGTGTCATAGCTTCAAGTTCGGCGTAATAGTCAGCACGTCGACGCAATGCTCCAAGAACTAAACTAGTAGGCACTCCTTTGCCGAATTTAAGACCCGGCTCAAGATGAACAGGGCATGGCAATTTTTCAGGTATATTCAGGACTTCATCAATCACCTTCACAGCATCAGCCATTGCGTAGCCGAGATTACCGCCGTCGCTTTGTGCTGCTGCTTTACTTAGTATTTCGCGTATCTGGTGCAGGCGAGCGAGTGATACAGGACCGTGCGCCGGGTGGTTGTTAGTTGTCATGGGTTAGTCCTCATCATCTGGCATTACCAGCGCGATATCATCAGGTACGGAAATCGTCAGCAGTGTGCTGTAGCCACGCTCATGAACACTGTACGAGGCAGGCCATGTTGGCAGCGGTACGTCTTCGGCAATTTGGCTGATACCTACGCTCCACAGCCCCGAATCAAGGTAATACCCGACTACCTGCATTTCACCTTCTGCAGATTTCAGGTGATATATGCCCGGTTTGTTAAAGCAGCCAATTTCCTCGCGAATGGCACCTTCGCATTCGAAAAGGTCATCACTTGCGCCATAAAATCTCAGCTCTTTCATATCTCATTCCCCCTTCACGCCAATGCCAGCGGCGGTAAGCGCTTTGTTGTAGTTGTTCTGGCAGTCGATATAACCTTTCGCGTAATCCTCAGAACCGCCATAGTGGACAATCTGGAAGTCATCGAATTGCTTTACTACAACCGTCCGCGCCTCCAGTTCTGCTATCCGACGACTTCCATCAGCAATAACGCCTTCGTAATACTCACGTTGTTCTGCTATGCGCTTCTCTGCGGCTTCCAGCTCATCCAGCAGCGCCAGCACAGCTTCCGGGCTTGCTTCATCCTGCCAGGCGTCAGAGGTATCACTGACAGAGCGGAGCATTATTTCTTCCTGCGCCGCTTCACGCAGCGCCTGTTTGTTGAGTGCTGTCATTGGGCTGCTCCTTCCAGTGAATCAGGCAATTTGGTGTAATGCGTTACGCCGCGCAGAGAGTTAATCGACCGAGAATGGTCTGCCAGCCATATTTTATGGATATTGGTGTTACTACCGGCGCAGAAGTTGTATTCCATCCACTCAGCAGAGCAGTATTGCGGTCCCACATCAGTTTCGTAACGAACCCAATAACGCCCAAATTCTTCTGGCTCGCTACCTTCAATCCAGACTTGCGCCCGCACTTCAGCCAGGAAAGCGTCGGTGGCCGGCATAAATAATGCTGATTTAGCATCAAACATTAGTGATTTAGCTGGATTGATTGACTTCTCCTCTGGAGAAATACCGCTCATTGCAAATTGGTTAACCATGCGCTCAACCACTTCACGCAATGCTGCATTATCGACCGCCAGTGCCTCGCTATGCGTCAGCTGCTTTTCATTCTCCGCCGCCAGTTCCCTGCACTTGCTCTCGGCGTTAGCGAGCTGTACTGCCATGTCTGTGAGTTTTGCCCGTAATCCATCCTCACAATTATGTGAACCGCTCATACCGCGCCGCCATGAAAAACCGCAGTCGCAATAAAAAACATTATTTTTTTCGGTAATCATGATGTTTCTCCATGACGCAGAGCGGCGATAGCTTTGTGCTCGTCGATAATTTCCACGACTTCTGCATGTACCAATCCTTCGAGAGCGATAACACCTGTGTCGCTTATACCCACCACGCTGATCAGCTCTACAAGGCGACGCGCTTTCTTAATGCTAATTTCGGGCGCTATAACGCTTCGGGTGACTTTTTTCTTGCCTTTGGCAGCAGCAGAAGCTTTATCCTTCTGGAGAACCTCCCCGGCCTTTTCGCCGAACTCTTTTACGCGGTCAACTGCCACATCTACGGACACGGCCCCGGATTTAACTTCATTCTGAACGTCGTGGTTAGCAGTGCTTAGAAGCAGAAGTTTTTCAACAGTCGGCACAGATTTGTTAACCAGCTTTGCAATCTCGCTGGTGGTCTGGTTGAAAGCGTTATGAAGCTCCTGAATAACGGCGGCCTGTTCAATATCGGAAAGGGGGAGTTGGTTATTACTGGTCATGATGCGAGCCAGACGCTGCACATCGTTGCCGTTAAACGGCATGATATGAATGCGGTCTACTGGCTTACCAGCTTCAGCACAACGAGCGTAGCAACGACGGCGGCGATGTCCTTCAACAACCCACACACCACCTTCATCACGTGCGATAACCTCCAGCGGAGGAACGGTTCCACCGTTCATCAGATAGTTAAACAGGTCATCATCTGCCTGGCGGGTGCGTTCGTCATCTTCACGCTTGTTGAAACCTTCACGCACGTGAATATGTTCAAGGCTAATAAACATCCCGGTATCGGTGCGCTTGATGGTCCCATCACGTGACATTTGTTTGAATGAGTTAGCGGCCATCACTTAGCCCCTTCATTCATCACAACATTAGTTACCGGAGTTAAATCACGCAGTTCGCGCTGAGCTTCCAGAAGGTGCATGTTGCTGCGTGTTTTTGTGTGTCTTTCAACGATGCGATCGCATTCTTTTGCCCAGCAGATAACGTCATCGCGTAATTCGGTGTTCTCAATAGCCAGCGACTTACGCTGTTCCATTGACTCGCACAGCGCAACGCTGACGATATCAAGGCGGTTAGCCAGTTCGGTCATGATCCCGCGGTAAGCAACCGGAAGGAGAGGGGCAGCTTTACGGGCTGCATCGATCAACTGCTCTCGTGTCATGCGTGGTTGTAACTCAGTGACGTTCTGTGTGGTCGTCATGGTTAGTTTCTCCGTGTTATATGCGCCCTGCACGGCGCTGAATTTTGGTTGCACGAATCCCGGCACTATGAATGCTGCCTAATTCGTCGAATTAATAATTAGTTAAAAATATTCCCTGTTATCCGATCGAACTCGTTCGAGAATAATCTTTGCCTCTTCGAATGATGGTGCCAGTAAAGCCTGTTCAACTGCTCTGGCGAAGCAGGTAGCATCACATTCGTAACTATCAGATTTCGATTCCCATTCGGAAGCATCTTCTTCGGCGTCTGAAATACGATCTTCATATTCAGATTCCAGTTCACTCCTTACTTCGGCGCGAAGACGCTCGCGAATGATGTCTGATGCTTCGTCCAGTGGGAGAATAATCAGTAAATTTTCGGGCTGGTAAGTACCGTACTTAACCGCCAGATCATTCGCAGACATACAACCTCCAGAAAAAGTGCCCGCCGCGAAGCGGGCTAAGAATATTTCTCCAATTCAACCAGAACAGTCTCAACGTCTCCTGTAAGGTTGAGATGGCGTTATTACCATCACCAAGCACCCAGTGGATGCTTGAGGCTGATCGCCATAACCGGTACTGCAATGCCGGTGCTTAGTTCTCCACTCAATTGAAAGCGCGTTCCGCTGGTTTTGGATTTAACGAACTGGCACTTAATGACAAGGGACAGAACGCGCTTTCAGTTGAGTAAAAAGGGCGGTACCAGAGACTTCAAAGGTTGGTACTGGTACCGCCAAGACTCCACACAGCTTTCTTACTTCCTGGTACCACGCTGGCTACGTGACTCTGGTGCAGCATGCAGGGTTCGAACCTGCGACCCACGGCTTAGAAGGCCGTTGCTCTATCCATCTGAGCTAATGCCACAACGAAAAGAGCACTACCGCGTTTCTGCCGTTCCATCCTGGCTTTTGGTACTGCTACGGCTGCGAGATATTTTTTGCATGCCAGCGCTCTTTTCGTTGTGTACCGGGATTCCACCGGTTCCCATCTGTTTTTTAAGCCACTCAGATATCGTCTGGGCTGCGCCGTCTACTTCCGGCTGTCACTGCCGTCGAGCGTGCTGGCATCTCACTGACCTGATAACTCCCAGGATCAACTGGAGTGGTTGTTATCGCGACCAAAGCGCCACTGTCCAGGACATTTATAAGGACCGTCTCCAAGTGGTAACTCTTCCAATCACGGTAAGAACCCTGCGAGATGCTTACCGTGATTGGCTGTTTGCTGTTGGTGAATAGAATATAGCTACTTTAAGTAGATAAATGCAACAACAAAAAGTAGAAAATTATCTTTTAGATTGTTTTTTTATAGTGCATCAGATTTTATAGGCGAAAAAAAACCGGCTTTCGCCGGTTCTTTATGGATGAATGATTATCCAAACTCTATCATTTTCAGAGGCAAGCATCTGATAAGTTTGCCGAAGATGTAAACCTCATTCATTTCGTGTTCTTCTATGAAGAAGGGAGGATAGTGTTCATTGTCTGATAGGACAGCCAGACGACGACCTTTAACTTTTTGTAGTCTTTTTACAAAGGTACTGTCCTCGAAGTTGAACACGTAAACACCATCTCCACTGAATTGCTCAACTTTACTATCAATGAAGAGCAGATCCTTAGGGCACAACGTAGGCATCATACTGTCGCCATCTACGTTGATCATCACGATACCATCTAAGCTTCTCCGGCCAAACAATTCGAAAATCCTTTCTTCTGGTATTTCTATCGAGCTGACAATCGTTGGAAACGGTTGATTGATATATCCCGAACCGGCTGACGCATGTACATCCAATTGCTGAATTCTAACCGTCCCGGTAGCGGGCGCATCACCACCATTAACAGGTACCCCGTAATCAAGATAAGCAGGGGATACGGCAAGCCTGTCTGCAATTCGAATCATCTTTTCATCTCGTGGTTTTGCAGTACCAAGAGTATAGCGTCGCGCCATCTCATATGAGACACCACTGAACTCTGACAATTCTTTAACTCCAATTGATTGCTCTTGGAGAGACTTGTTTAGCCTGTCGGCAAAGTCTTTGTATTTAGCATTTTCCACCATAAGTAGAAGATTAAGCGCACAAGGCATAGTTGTCATTTCTATTTTAAGTTGCTAATAATTGCTACTATAAGTAGTATTGATGCAAGCTTAGTCACAGGAGAGAACATGTCAGATCAACACAAAAATGCCACCGCTAAAGCTGTTAAAGCGGTTGGCTCAATTTCTGAAGTGTCAAGAAAATTCGAATTTCAGTCAGTTCAATCAGTTGCGAACTGGATTTCGAAAAACAGAGTCCCTTCAGAAAGGGTAATTCAGTTATGTCAGTGGGGTGGATGGACTGTAACGCCACATGAATTACGACCAGATATTTACCCAAATAAACATGATGGATTACCGGTACAGCCCAACAGTACGCAACTTTTAGTTGATTGATAACTACCAAAGGAAAAACAAGATGGTAGAGCAAACCCTGAAAGAAGTGGTGAAAGCGATGTGTAAAGCGTACCCCGGAGGCCGTCAGGCTATGGCTGGTGCGTTAGGTATGTCAGAAACCCAGTTCAACAACAACCTGTACGAGAAAAACGGATGCCGGTTCTTTGAAGTAACTGAGCTGGAAGCGATGGAGGACATTTCCAACACGTCATTCGTTGCCGACTACTTTGCCAAGCGTCGCGGCGCACTGCTGGTGGATGTACCAAGCCTGGAAGATCTGGACCGTGTTGACTTGTTCAGCCGTGCAATGCGCACAGCAGCTGCAAGAGGTCAGGTTGATCAGATTATCCAGAAGGCGCTTGAGGATGGAGTGATTGAAAAGCATGAAGCTGAAGAGATTCAGGAACATCACCGCCGTCATCTGGCAGCGCGTGAAGAAGAAATCCGCGCGATTGTGGCCTTATTCAGCCGCCGTCAAAAGAAGTGACGCCAGCGAGTGTGCAGCTCCTGGCGTCGTGGCGTGTCGTATTCAGTGGAGAAACTAACGCATGAACAGTGTAACAACACAGTACCGCAGGTCGCAACTTATTGCTCGACCTATGCCGGGTGGAAAAGGTCCGGTGCAGTTCGTGTATGGGGTAATGGTATCCGGATGCTTTGAGCCTGTCTGCTACCAGTTTGCTGATTGGGTTGTAGGTGATTTCAACGGCCAGGCGGAGAAGGTCGAATGCGGGCACTCAACAGATGGTTTAAAGACAGTTACGGCGTCCCTGTCAGGGTTATCCGGTGGGAACCAGAAACTCAACGGGTTATATACCTGCGCGACGGATATGAGCATGAGTGCTTCAGTCCACTCGAGCAGTTCCAGCGCAAATTTACAGAGTTAAAGGGCGATCATGAGCAGAATATTTGACATCGTCCAATCCATGTCGGGTCAGAAGAACGTCATTGTTCTTCCAAGGCCATACTTGCAGTTCTTCAAGGAGGATCAGCAGGCCCATGCGCTCGCTGCTGTTCTTAACAACCTTGTTTTCTGGTCAGCGTTTGGTTCTGAGGACGGCTGGTTCTACAAAACTCACAAAGAGCTTGGCATTGAAGCTGGTGAGTTGACTGAGGATCAAACCGAGCGTCTTGTTAAAAAACTGGTAAGCAAGTATCTCCCTGGAGTTATTGAGACCTGCTCTAAAAAGGTCAATGGAACACCTACCAAGCATTATCGCATTGATGGCGACGCTCTTATTTCAGTTATTTTTCCTGAGAATGCCGATTTCGTGAAAGTGCGGAAAGGAAAACGTAAAGATGCGGAGTCAAAACCGCGAAGTCACGTTTCTAAAACCGCGAATAAAGGGAATCTTGGTGACCGCGAAAGTACGGAATCCTATCTCTATACAGACTTTAATGCAGAGTTAGACATACAGACTATAAAACCTTCTTGTCAGGTTGCGCGGCAACCCGACCGTGATGTGTTGATCACCGATCAGGCGAAAAAGGTTTTGGTTCATCTGAACCAGGTCACCAACTCCCGTTATCAGGTATCGACTACCTCGCTGCAAAACATCCGTGCACGTATCGGTGAAGGGTTCACTGTTGAAGAGTTGTCGCTGGTGGTGGATTACTGCAACGCGAAGTGGGGTGATGACCTGAAGATGTCTGACTACCTGCGACCCCAGACGCTTTTCCAGCCGTCCAAGTTCCCGGGTTATCTGAAGTCAGCGAACAGTTGGTCCAAAGCTGGCAGACCAGCCAGAGTGAATGGTGAGTGGGCCCGTGAGGATGGCATCTTCAAATCCAGTTTCAAAAACACTGATTACGGCTCCACTCCACCAGGGTTCAGGGGGTAACGATGAGCTTACTGAAAACTATCCAGATGTTTGTAGCTCAGAACCCTGGGCTAACCAACAAGCAGATAGCTGCAGCACTGACAGAATACGATATTCAGTCGGTTCAGCGTGCCGTATGCCGACTAGTTGATACAAAGCGTGCAACACGTAAACACGCGGGAAAGTGTTATCGCTATTACGCAGAACCGCCAGCAGATTGCCACTTCGAGGTGTTTGAGCCAACTCCTGAAGTCAGCGCCATGATGGAAACGGCGAAAGGCCTGGAGTCGAAAGGCCTCTTTCACCGTGCCGCGACGATATACATGGAGGCGTTCAGCGTGTCAGCCATTGAATCAGAGCGAGCAGCAATTCTGGCAGAACGTCAGCGCTGTCTTGGCCTGGCTAAGCCAGCAGTTATTGCCGAAGAAGGATGTTATCTGGCTGGTCGATTTTCGGGAGGTTGTTAATGAGTTACTCACTGATTTACGCCGATCCGCCGTGGGAATACGGGAACACCATCAGCAATGGTGCAGCGGAAAAGCATTATGGAACGATGAAACTCATCGACATAAAACGTCTGCCCGTCTGGGAGCTAGCTGCGGAAGATTCCGTTCTGGCCATGTGGTTCACCGGTACACATACACGTGAGGCGATCGAACTTGCTGAAGCATGGGGGTTTAAGGTTCGGACCATGAAGGGATTCACCTGGGTGAAGCTTAACTCACTGGCAGAACAGCATATCAATAAAGCGCTTCAGGCTGGTGGTGTAGAGGACTTTTACGACTTCCTCGACCTGTTGAACGCTCAGACCCGAATGAACGGTGGTAACTATACCCGCGCCAATACCGAGGATCTGTTAATCGCTACCAGAGGTGTCAACAACGGGTAAAAAGTGATCCACT
>NZ_SZWP01000008.1:0-1171 GCF_005280825.1 Citrobacter sp. wls829 | reverse complement strand
TCCGTTTTCTGAGACGTCCCCTTGTTGTGACCACTCCGACCGCGCACAAAAGCCTCTGAGCCGCTTTTAGCGGAATATGGCTTTGCAAGGTGAAGGGATGGATAGGCGATCCCTTTCGATCCCTCACTGGTATCGGCGGCTAACCCTCGGTGCTACCTGTCATTTCATCCTGCCGCCTTACATGCGCTAACGCGCATAAATCCCCGTTCCTCAGTGGAACGAAAACTCACGCTAACAGGGTAGTGACCGGGTAGCCACGATAACTGCCAACAAAATTAGCTTATAGGTTAATTCTACCTTGTCTGAAATTAGCCTATAGGTTAATATTAATAGAAATGGGAGGTCACATGTTTAGCGTTGTTTATCACCCGGAAGCCAGGGAAGAAGCCACAGCATTACCCGTAAAAATCAGGGTGAAGTTTGACCGTCTCATCGGCAAACTGGAGTATGACGCCCGATTACTGCGGGAGCCGGACACGAAGCCCCTGGGCGATGGACTTTTTGAGATCCGCACGATGGGGACGGACATAGCCAGGGGAATCTGGGTATACCACAAAGGCAATACCATCATCATGCTCCGTGTTTTCATCAAGAAGTCACAGAAAACGCCAGCGAAAGAAATCGATCTCGCCAAAAAGCGGTTAGCGGAGGTACTTAATGAAACTGGTAAGCCATAAAGAACTGCATAACGAGTGGATGCAGGACGATGAATATCGCGCTGCATGGCAGGAAGAAGAACGTAAGGAAAAGCTCAGGGAGCTGCTTGCTGAATGGCGCAAGCATGACAACCTGACAAAAGCGCAGGTTGCTGAACGCATGGGGGTTACACCTCCGGTTATTTCTCGCCTGGAAAACAACATCACCAAAGCCAGCATCGACACACTGACCCGCTACGCTCACGCCTGCGGCATCAAGAAACCTGTCATTGCCCTGTACTGAATAGCCAGCCCTCCGGGGCTGGCCTTTTTGTTTCGGTCAGTCCCAAAATTTTGTTAAAGCAAGTTTAAAATGTCACCTGTTTCTCCAAAGTTGAAATGTCACTTCTAAGCCAATCTATTTATACATAATCTTTACATCTTTCCCCGGTGACAAAGTGCTAATTGGTCTGTAATGTTCAATGTGTGGCAGGCAAGCCGCCGGTGACTTAGGGAAGGTGCGAACAAGTTCCTGA
>NZ_SZWP01000011.1:0-3319 GCF_005280825.1 Citrobacter sp. wls829 | reverse complement strand
TATCAGGAACTTGTTCGCACCTTCCTTAAATGAGTAAGGTGTAATGCCTCTTGTCGCGTGCCAGGTAGCACCCACACTAGTTATATTCTGGAATTTATCAGTCAGCCATTCAGCCACCCAGGCGTTTAAATGGTTAAAATAAATAACATATACCTTGCTGAATTAATTTTAATATGTCTTAATAGAGACATCGGTTTGGAAAACAGACCTTATGAAAGCAGTTTTAGTAAAGCAGTCCTCAGTTCAAGAGCTATCTACAGATACCCCTTCTTCATGAGTCTTCTCCTAAGTGCCAAATAAGTAACTCTCTAAATACAGGCCATCGTCGCCGCACTTATGTGGCTCATAAATTAAGGAAATATCTATGTCTAATAAAATGACTGGTTTAGTAAAATGGTTTAACGCAGATAAAGGTTTTGGCTTTATCACTCCTGATGACGGCAGCAAAGATGTATTCGTACATTTCTCTGCTATCCAGAGCGACAATTTTAAAACACTTGATGAAGGTCAGAAAGTCTCCTTCACCATTGAAAATGGCGCTAAAGGCCCTGCAGCTGGAAACGTCACTCCACTGTAATGCCCGCTAGTTATCAGTAGTGCTTACGATAGCGATGAAGGCAATAGTCTGAGTAGTTAATCTCTACTGATAATAAAATGAACCCGCCCAGTGCGGGTTTATTGTTAGTGTAATTATAATAACACTGGCACCCTATATTATTGCATGGCTTAATAATTTAAATCTTTAATCCAGATAATTCGGCGAATATATTTCACTCATATATTACCAGCCTCATTACAGACTATACCTGTAGTTTATTTGTCAAAAGAAATTGTATTCCAAATAATTTCAAAATCGTCATGTATCGTAAAGGAATACAAGTGGTTTTCTTATTAAACATGTATCGTTATAATCCCTTGCAGCAGGAAATCCCTATGTCCACTCGTAAAAAAACACAAACTAATCGTAATTACTTAGTCAAATGCACATGCCCAAGTTGTTCAAAAGATTCAGAACATAGTTTTAGTCGTGTCCAAAAAGGTTCTCAACTTGTCTGCCCGTTTTGCAGTACTTTGTTCAAGTCATTAAAATGATGCAGATGCCTTCTTGCAGATAGGATGAGCGTTAAATTAATTAAACGCCCTCACATATAACAATGTTTTTAGGCAAATAAAAACTCAAAGCAATAATGCTGCTGTAGACCGTCTGAGCATAAGCGCTCTTTACTGTTTATGCAGCCCATTAACGGTTACTTTTATACTGTGCATACGGAAGGTCTGCGATTCTGCACACCTGTAAAGATGTAAAAGTTACTGACCTGATTTTAAAAGGTTTTTCCTCCAGAAAAGCTTACAATTCTACCTTCTCAGACCTAACGCCTTAGCTATATTGCCGATCGCGTATATCTATTTATCACAAAGTATTACTTTAGAAGCAGCGGGACCTTTGTTACCGTTATAAATTGTGTACTCCACCTTCTGTCCTTCAAACAGGGTTTTAAAATGATCGCCCTGAAGCTCCGAAACATGAACAGAGATATCTTTGCTTCCATCAAGCGGAGAGATGAAACCAAAACCTTTGTCTTCCTTAAACCATTTTACCAAGCCTCTGATTCTTGAGGACATAATTACTCCAATTTCACATGATGAAGGGAACAACAAACGTATAGACTAAAAAAAGTATCAGCGATAGTAACTGGTAATGAGGACTGGCCGATAAAATGTTTACGTTTGCTGTATATCGAAATGATGAGTTCATTAAGGCACGGACAGTGATAATAAGCAAAATATTCTTTGCCGTTCGACTCTCCCGGTATTGTAGCAGTCAACTGATCTTTTAGCTGGCTGGAAATATTTTCAGAGTAGCGGGCTGCGATAGAAAAGCCCGACAGCGACCAAAATCAACCTACGAGATCAGCAACCAGTACGGTAATCGGTACATGTACAAAGGTTTTAACGAAATGAAGGTATAGACAAGAAACCATGCAGGCCAAGTGTCAGGCATTTTGACCGATTTCACCTTTCATGACCTTAAGGCTAAAGGGATTTCAGATTCCGAGGAGATAGTCGAGATAAACAGCTTTTTTCTGGACACAAGACTGAAGGACAGGTGCTCATCTACGACAGAAAGGTCAAACTTTCACCGACACTGAACGCCCCTTTACCGGAGAATATTCCAAGTAATTCCAAGTGTGATGTGTGTCCTTGAATGATGGGGCTGTAAGTGTTTGAATTGTGGCGGAGAGAGGGGGATTTGAACCCCCGGTAGAGTTGCCCCTACTCCGGTTTTCGAGACCGGTCCATTCAGCCGCTCTGGCATCTCTCCGTTCTGGCGGTTGCCATAATGCCAGGTAATTTGGCATTTTAACAGACCCCGTTCCGTCAATTTCGTTCAAGTGACGAGTTTGCGAGCAAAACGATGATTAAGTGGCCCTGGAAAGAGCAAGAAACAACCCGGAATGATGACTGGCCGTGGGATGATGCCCTGGCAATTCCTCTTCTGGTGAATCTCACTGAGCAAGAACACGCCAGACTTATCGCGCTGGCTGAGCGTTTTTTACAGCAAAAAAGGTTAGTTGCACTGCAGGGACTTGAACTGGATCCGCTAAAAAGTGCGCGTATTGCTCTGCTTTTCTGTTTGCCCATTCTGGAATTGGGTATCGAGTGGCTCGATGGTTTTCATGAAGTTCTGATCTACCCAGCCCCGTTTGTCGTGGATGATGAATGGGAGGATGACATTGGATTGGTGCATAACCAACGCGTCGTTCAATCCGGGCAAAGCTGGCAGCAGGGGCCGATTATCCTGAACTGGCTCGATATTCAGGACTCCTTCGATGCCTCCGGTTTTAATCTGATTATCCATGAAGTGGCGCACAAGCTGGATATGCGCAATGGCGATCGGGCCAGCGGTATTCCGGCGATCCCGCTGCGGGATATCGCTGGCTGGGAACACGATTTGCATGCAGCAATGAATAATATTCAGGATGAAGTCGACCTGGTGGGTGAAACCGCTTGCAGTATAGACGCTTATGCTGCGACCGATCCTGCCGAATGTTTTGCCGTGTTATCGGAATATTACTTCAGCGCACCCGAATTATTTGCACCTCGTTTTCCTGCACTATGGCAGCGTTTTTCCCAGTTTTATCGGCAGAATCCCCTGCAACGATTACGCGATAACCGGGAAGATGAGAATAATCGCTCATCGAATGTGCATTAACGCTGCATTTTGAGGATTAATTAACCAATTGAAATGACGTGCTAATTTTACTGTTGACACGTCATGGTGAGGTCAGTAATATGCGCCTCGTTCACACGATTCCTC
>NZ_SZWP01000010.1:0-31076 GCF_005280825.1 Citrobacter sp. wls829 | reverse complement strand
ACCCTGATCCACCCGATCGCGATGGACGATGGTCTGCGTTTCGCAATCCGTGAAGGCGGTCGTACCGTTGGTGCGGGCGTTGTTGCTAAAGTTCTGAGCTAATTGCTGATATTATTTGACGCAATGCGCAATAAAAGGGCATCATTTGATGCCCTTTTTATACGCTGTCGAACCAGAACCTGGCTCATCAGTGATTTTTTTTGCCATAATCATTGCTGAGACAGGCTCTGAAGAGGGCGTTTAGTCCGAAACGCACCAGAGCATTTCGGTTTGGATCGCCTCGCGTACGCGGGGTGAAAATGTTTGTAGAATACTTCTGACAGGTTGGTTTATGAGTGCGAATACCGAAGCTCAAGGAAGCGGGCGCGGCCTGGAAGCGATGAAGTGGGTTGTTGTCGCTGTATTGCTGCTTGTCGCTATCGTTGGCAACTACCTCTATCGTGACATGATGCTGCCGTTGCGTGCGCTAGCCGTAGTGATTCTGATTGCCGCAGCGGGCGGTGTCGCGCTGTTGACGACAAAAGGTAAAGCGACCGTTGCTTTTGCCCGTGAAGCGCGTACCGAAGTCCGTAAGGTCATTTGGCCAACTCGCCAGGAAACGCTGCACACCACGCTGATCGTTGCTGCGGTCACTGCGGTAATGTCACTGATCCTGTGGGGACTGGATGGTATTCTGGTTCGCCTGGTATCCTTTATCACTGGCCTGAGGTTCTAAGATGTCTGAAGCTCCTAAAAAGCGCTGGTACGTCGTTCAGGCGTTTTCCGGTTTTGAAGGCCGCGTAGCCACATCGCTGCGTGAGTATATCAAGTTACAAAATATGGAAGAGTTGTTTGGTGAAGTCATGGTGCCGACTGAAGAAGTGGTCGAAATCCGTGGCGGTCAACGTCGCAAAAGCGAACGTAAATTCTTCCCGGGCTATGTACTGGTCCAGATGGTCATGAACGATGCGAGCTGGCACCTGGTGCGTAGCGTGCCGCGTGTGATGGGCTTTATTGGCGGTACTTCTGACCGTCCAGCTCCGATCAGCGACAAAGAAGTTGATGCGATCATGAACCGCCTGCAGCAGGTTGGCGATAAGCCACGTCCGAAAACGATGTTTGAACCGGGCGAAATGGTTCGCGTTAGCGACGGTCCGTTTGCTGACTTTAACGGCGTAGTTGAAGAAGTGGATTATGAGAAGTCTCGTCTGAAGGTTTCCGTATCTATCTTCGGTCGTGCAACGCCGGTTGAGCTGGACTTCGCTCAGGTTGAGAAAGCCTAACAAGTCGATCAAAAAAGCGGCGATTTAATCGTTGCACAAGGCGCGAGATTGGAATACAATTTCGCGCCTTTTGTTTTTATGGATAGCATCCGTAAAACGAATTTTATCACGGGGAGCCTTTTTGAGGCGCTATAACCCAACTAGAGGAATTTAGAATGGCTAAGAAAGTCCAAGCCTATGTCAAGCTGCAGGTTGCAGCTGGTATGGCTAACCCGAGCCCGCCGGTAGGTCCAGCACTGGGTCAACAAGGCGTGAACATCATGGAATTCTGCAAAGCGTTTAACGCAAAAACTGATTCCATGGAGAAAGGTCTGCCGATCCCGGTTGTTATCACCGTTTACGCTGACCGTTCTTTCACTTTCGTTACCAAAACGCCTCCGGCAGCAGTTCTGCTGAAGAAAGCGGCTGGTATCAAGTCTGGTTCCGGTAAGCCGAACAAAGACAAAGTGGGTAAAATTTCCCGCGCCCAGCTGCAGGAAATCGCGCAGACCAAAGCTGCCGACATGACTGGTTCCGACATTGAAGCGATGACTCGCTCCATTGAAGGTACTGCACGTTCCATGGGCCTGGTAGTGGAGGATTAAGAAATGGCTAAACTGACCAAGCGTATGCGCGTGATCCGTGACAAAGTTGATACAACTAAACAGTATGATATCAACGAAGCTATTGCTCTGCTGAAAGAGCTGGCCACTGCTAAATTCGTAGAAAGCGTTGACGTTGCCGTTAACCTCGGTATCGATGCTCGTAAATCTGACCAGAACGTACGTGGTGCAACTGTACTGCCGCACGGTACTGGCCGTTCCGTTCGCGTAGCCGTATTTGCCCAGGGCGCAAACGCTGAAGCTGCTAAAGCTGCTGGCGCTGAACTGGTAGGTATGGAAGATCTGGCTGACCAGATCAAGAAAGGCGAAATGAACTTTGACGTTGTTATTGCTTCCCCGGATGCAATGCGCGTTGTTGGCCAGCTGGGCCAGGTTCTGGGTCCGCGTGGCCTGATGCCAAACCCGAAAGTTGGTACTGTAACCCCTAACGTTGCTGAAGCGGTTAAGAACGCTAAAGCGGGTCAGGTTCGTTACCGTAACGACAAAAACGGCATCATCCACACTACCATCGGTAAAGTGGATTTTGACGCTGACAAACTGAAAGAAAACCTGGAATCTCTGCTGGTTGCGCTGAAAAAAGCGAAACCGACTCAGGCTAAAGGCGTGTACATCAAGAAAGTTAGCATCTCCACCACCATGGGTGCTGGTGTTGCCGTTGATCAGTCCGGTCTGACCGCGACTGTGGCGAACTAATATTCGCCTTTACGTGGGCGGTGATTTTGTCTACAATCTTACCCCCACGTTTCTGCTAATTGCAGACGTATATCCAAGATATTCAGGCTGTGGCAAGGCGACAACTGAGTGAATCGCCAGGAGCATAGTTAACTATGTGACTGGTGTGAACGAAGGCAGTCAACGCCGTCACAGATTGAATAGCGACAGATAGACAAGATTTGTTCGTTGGAGCCTGGCCTATCCAGGCCTCCGTCGAAGACCGCAGGTGTTTCGAAAGAAGCTTAATGCCCTGCGTAGACGGTGACAGAACGCTAAGATTATTTCTGATACTCTGGCTTGTTTCTGCTCACCGTATTAAGACGCTCTGTCCGTTGGGAAGAGTGAAGTGAGTTCCGGGACATGAGTCCCGGCAAACATCCAGGAGCAAAGCTAATGGCTTTAAATCTTCAAGACAAACAAGCGATTGTTGCTGAAGTCAGCGAAGTAGCCAAAGGCGCGCTGTCTGCAGTAGTTGCGGATTCCCGTGGCGTTACTGTAGACAAAATGACTGAACTGCGTAAAGCAGGTCGCGAAGCCGGCGTATACATGCGTGTTGTTCGTAACACCCTGCTGCGCCGTGTTGTTGAAGGTACTCAGTTCGAGTGCCTGAAAGACGCGTTCGTTGGTCCGACCCTGATTGCATATTCTATGGAACACCCGGGCGCAGCTGCTCGTCTGTTCAAAGATTTCGCGAAAGCGAATGCAAAATTTGAGGTCAAAGCCGCAGCCTTTGAAGGTGAATTGATCCCGGCATCGCAAATCGATCGCCTGGCAACTCTGCCGACCTACGAAGAAGCAATTGCACGCCTGATGGCAACCATGAAAGAAGCTTCGGCTGGCAAACTGGTTCGCACTCTGGCTGCTGTTCGCGATGCGAAAGAAGCTGCTTAATCGCAGTTATCTTTATCAAGCATCTGCTTACGTATAAACTTATTCTGATTTTCAGGAACAATTTAAATGTCTATCACTAAAGATCAAATCATTGAAGCAGTATCCGCTATGTCCGTAATGGACGTTGTAGAACTGATTTCTGCAATGGAAGAAAAATTCGGTGTTTCTGCTGCTGCTGCTGTAGCTGTAGCTGCGGGCCCGGCTGAAGCTGCTGAAGAAAAAACTGAATTCGACGTGATTCTGAAAGGTATCGGCGCGAACAAAGTTGCAGTAATCAAAGCAGTACGTGGCGCAACTGGCCTGGGTCTGAAAGAAGCTAAAGACCTGGTAGAATCTGCTCCGGCCGCTCTGAAAGAAGGCGTGAGCAAAGATGACGCTGAAGCACTGAAAAAATCTCTGGAAGAAGCTGGCGCTGAAGTTGAAGTTAAATAAGCCAACTTTTCTAGTTGCAGCCTAAGAAATTAGGCTGATGGCTGGTGACTTTTTAGTCACCAGCCTTTTTGCGCTGTAAGGCGCCAGTAGCATTTCACACTGTTTGACTACTGTTGTGCCTTTCAATGTTTGTTTCTATCGACGCCTTAATATATTGCGACAGAGCCTCCGCTCTGTGTAAATCGCAACGAAATGGTTTAAGCGTGATAGCAACAGGCATTGCGGAAAGTATTCGATTTTCCGGTCAACAAAATAGTGTTGCACAAACTGTCCCTTCGTCGGACAGATGGGTCGACTTGTCAGCGAGCTGAGGAACCCTAATGGTTTACTCCTATACCGAGAAAAAACGTATTCGTAAGGATTTTGGTAAACGTCCGCAAGTGTTGGACATACCTTATCTCCTTTCTATCCAGCTTGACTCGTTTCAGAAGTTCATCGAGCAAGATCCTGAAGGGCAGTATGGTCTGGAAGCAGCTTTCCGTTCCGTTTTCCCTATTAAAAGCTATAGCGGTAATTCTGAGCTGCAGTACGTCAGCTACCGCCTTGGCGAACCTGTTTTTGACGTTCAGGAATGTCAGATCCGTGGCGTGACTTATTCCGCACCGCTGCGCGTCAAACTGCGTCTGGTGATCTACGAGCGCGAAGCGCCGGAAGGCACCGTAAAAGACATTAAAGAACAAGAAGTCTACATGGGTGAAATTCCACTCATGACTGACAACGGTACCTTTGTCATCAACGGTACCGAGCGTGTTATTGTTTCCCAGTTGCACCGTAGCCCAGGCGTCTTCTTTGACTCCGATAAGGGTAAAACCCACTCTTCGGGTAAAGTGCTTTATAACGCGCGTATCATTCCTTACCGTGGTTCCTGGCTGGATTTCGAATTCGATCCGAAGGACAACCTGTTCGTACGTATTGACCGTCGCCGCAAACTGCCAGCGACCATTATTCTGCGTGCGCTGCAGTACACCACTGAACAGATCCTTGACCTGTTCTTTGAGAAAGTTGTCTTCGAAATTCGTGACAACAAGCTGCAGATGGAACTTATTCCAGAGCGCCTGCGTGGTGAAACCGCCTCCTTTGATATCGAAGCCAACGGCAAAATCTACGTCGAAAAAGGTCGTCGCATCACTGCGCGCCATATTCGTCAGCTGGAAAAAGACGATATCAAGCTTATCGAAGTTCCAGTTGAGTACATCGCGGGCAAAGTTGCGGCTAAAGACTACGTTGACGCATCAACCGGTGAGCTGATTTGCGCAGCGAACATGGAGCTGAGCCTGGATCTGCTGGCTAAGCTGAGCCAGTCTGGTCACAAGCGTATCGAAACGCTGTTTACCAACGATCTGGATCACGGTGCGTATATTTCTGAAACTATACGCGTCGACCCAACCAACGATCGTCTGAGCGCGCTGGTAGAAATCTACCGTATGATGCGCCCTGGTGAGCCGCCGACTCGCGAAGCTGCTGAAAGCCTGTTCGAGAACCTGTTCTTCTCCGAAGACCGCTATGACTTGTCTGCGGTTGGTCGTATGAAGTTCAACCGTTCTCTGCTGCGTGACGAGATCGAAGGTTCCGGTATCCTGAGCAAAGACGACATCATCGAAGTGATGAAGAAGCTCATCGATATCCGTAACGGTAAAGGCGAAGTCGATGATATCGACCACCTCGGTAACCGTCGTATCCGTTCCGTTGGCGAAATGGCGGAAAACCAGTTCCGCGTTGGCCTGGTACGTGTAGAGCGTGCGGTGAAAGAGCGTCTGTCTCTGGGCGATCTGGATACCCTGATGCCTCAGGATATGATCAACGCCAAGCCGATTTCTGCCGCAGTGAAAGAGTTCTTCGGTTCCAGCCAGCTGTCTCAGTTTATGGACCAGAACAACCCGCTGTCTGAGATTACGCACAAGCGTCGTATCTCTGCCCTCGGCCCAGGCGGTCTGACCCGTGAACGTGCAGGCTTCGAAGTTCGAGACGTACACCCGACTCACTACGGTCGCGTATGTCCAATCGAAACCCCTGAAGGTCCGAACATCGGTCTGATCAACTCCCTGTCCGTGTACGCACAGACTAACGAATATGGCTTCCTTGAGACGCCGTATCGTAAAGTGACTGACGGTGTTGTTACCGACGAAATTCATTACTTGTCTGCTATCGAAGAAGGCAACTACGTTATCGCTCAGGCGAACTCCAACCTGGATGACGAAGGCCACTTTGTAGAAGACCTGGTAACATGTCGTAGCAAAGGCGAATCCAGCTTGTTCAGCCGTGACCAGGTTGACTACATGGACGTATCCACCCAGCAGGTGGTATCCGTCGGTGCGTCCCTGATCCCGTTCCTGGAACACGATGACGCCAACCGTGCATTGATGGGTGCGAACATGCAACGTCAGGCGGTTCCGACTCTGCGTGCTGATAAGCCGCTGGTTGGTACCGGTATGGAGCGTGCTGTTGCCGTTGACTCCGGTGTTACTGCTGTTGCTAAGCGTGGCGGTACCGTTCAGTACGTTGATGCTTCCCGTATCGTTATCAAAGTTAACGAAGACGAGATGCATGCGGGTGAAGCGGGTATCGACATCTATAACCTGACCAAATACACCCGTTCTAACCAGAACACCTGTATCAACCAGATGCCTTGTGTATCTCTGGGCGAGCCGGTTGAACGTGGTGATGTGCTGGCAGACGGTCCGTCCACCGACCTTGGTGAACTGGCTCTGGGTCAGAACATGCGCGTGGCATTCATGCCATGGAACGGTTACAACTTCGAAGACTCCATCCTCGTTTCCGAGCGTGTTGTTCAGGAAGACCGTTTCACTACCATCCACATTCAGGAACTGGCATGTGTGTCCCGTGACACCAAGCTGGGGCCGGAAGAGATCACCGCTGATATCCCGAACGTGGGTGAAGCTGCGCTCTCCAAACTGGATGAGTCCGGTATCGTTTACATTGGTGCAGAAGTCACCGGTGGCGACATTCTGGTAGGTAAGGTAACGCCGAAAGGTGAAACCCAGCTGACCCCAGAAGAGAAGCTGCTGCGTGCAATCTTCGGTGAGAAAGCGTCTGATGTTAAAGACTCTTCTCTGCGTGTACCAAACGGTGTTTCCGGTACGATTATCGACGTTCAGGTCTTTACTCGCGATGGCGTAGAAAAAGACAAACGTGCGCTGGAAATCGAAGAGATGCAGCTGAAGCAGGCGAAGAAAGACCTGTCTGAAGAACTGCAGATCCTCGAAGCTGGCCTGTTTAGCCGTATCTACGCGGTGCTGGTTGCCGGTGGCGTTGAAGCTGAGAAGCTCGACAAACTGCCGCGCGATCGCTGGCTGGAACTCGGCCTGACCGACGAAGAGAAACAAAATCAGCTGGAACAGCTGGCTGAGCAGTACGACGAACTGAAACACGAATTCGAGAAAAAACTCGAAGCGAAACGCCGTAAAATCACTCAGGGCGACGATCTGGCACCAGGCGTGCTGAAGATTGTTAAGGTTTATCTGGCGGTTAAACGTCGGATCCAGCCTGGTGATAAGATGGCAGGTCGTCACGGTAACAAGGGTGTTATCTCTAAGATCAACCCGATCGAAGATATGCCACACGATGCTAACGGTACGCCGGTAGATATCGTACTGAACCCGCTGGGCGTACCATCGCGTATGAACATCGGTCAGATCCTTGAGACCCACCTGGGTATGGCTGCGAAAGGTATCGGCGAGAAAATCAACGCCATGCTGAAGCAGCAAGAAGAAGTCGCCAAACTGCGCGAATTCATCCAGCGTGCCTACGATCTGGGTACCGACGTTCGTCAGAAAGTTGACCTGAATACCTTCAGTGATGAAGAAGTTCTGCGTCTGGCTGAAAACCTGAAAAAAGGTATGCCGATCGCAACGCCGGTCTTTGACGGTGCGAAAGAGTCTGAAATCAAGGAACTGTTACAGCTGGGTGGCCTGCCGACTTCTGGTCAGATCACACTGTTCGACGGTCGTACCGGTGAGCAATTCGAGCGCCAGGTTACCGTTGGCTACATGTACATGCTGAAACTGAACCACTTGGTTGATGACAAGATGCACGCGCGTTCTACCGGTTCTTACAGCCTGGTTACTCAGCAGCCGCTGGGTGGTAAGGCTCAGTTCGGTGGTCAGCGCTTCGGGGAGATGGAAGTGTGGGCGCTGGAAGCATATGGCGCGGCATACACCCTGCAGGAAATGCTCACCGTTAAGTCTGATGACGTGAATGGTCGTACCAAGATGTATAAAAACATCGTGGACGGCAACCATCAGATGGAACCAGGCATGCCAGAATCCTTCAACGTACTGTTGAAAGAGATTCGTTCGCTGGGTATCAACATCGAGCTGGAAGACGAGTAACTCTCGCTCAAACAGGTCACTGGTGCCGGGGTAAGACCCGGCGCCAGATTGTGCTAACTCCGACGGGAGCAAATCCGTGAAAGATTTATTAAAGTTTCTGAAAGCGCAGACTAAAACCGAAGAGTTTGATGCGATCAAAATTGCTCTGGCCTCGCCAGACATGATCCGTTCATGGTCTTTCGGTGAAGTTAAGAAGCCGGAAACCATTAACTACCGTACGTTCAAACCTGAGCGTGACGGCCTTTTCTGCGCCCGTATCTTTGGGCCAGTAAAAGATTACGAGTGCCTGTGCGGTAAGTACAAGCGCCTGAAACACCGTGGTGTGATCTGTGAGAAGTGCGGCGTTGAAGTGACCCAGACTAAAGTACGCCGTGAGCGTATGGGCCACATCGAGCTGGCGTCTCCGACTGCGCACATCTGGTTCCTGAAATCACTGCCGTCCCGTATCGGTCTGTTGCTCGATATGCCGCTGCGTGATATCGAACGCGTACTGTACTTCGAATCATATGTTGTTATCGAAGGCGGTATGACCAATCTGGAACGTCAACAGATCCTGACTGAAGAGCAGTATCTGGACGCGCTGGAAGAGTTCGGTGACGAATTCGACGCGAAGATGGGTGCGGAAGCTATCCAGGCCCTGCTGAAGAGCATGGATCTGGAGCAAGAGTGTGAAACTCTGCGCGAAGAGCTGAACGAAACCAACTCCGAAACCAAGCGTAAGAAGCTGACCAAGCGTATCAAACTGCTGGAAGCGTTCGTACAGTCTGGCAACAAGCCAGAGTGGATGATCCTGACCGTTCTGCCGGTTCTGCCGCCAGATCTGCGTCCGCTGGTTCCGCTGGATGGTGGTCGTTTTGCGACTTCTGACCTGAACGATCTGTATCGTCGCGTCATTAACCGTAACAACCGTCTGAAACGTCTGCTGGATCTGGCTGCGCCAGATATCATCGTACGTAACGAAAAACGTATGCTGCAGGAAGCGGTTGACGCCCTGCTGGATAACGGTCGTCGCGGTCGTGCGATCACCGGTTCTAACAAACGTCCTCTGAAATCTTTGGCCGATATGATCAAAGGTAAGCAGGGTCGTTTCCGTCAGAACCTGCTCGGTAAGCGTGTTGACTACTCCGGTCGTTCTGTTATCACCGTAGGTCCATACCTGCGTCTGCATCAGTGCGGTCTGCCGAAGAAAATGGCACTGGAACTGTTCAAACCGTTCATCTACGGCAAGCTGGAACTGCGTGGCCTCGCCACCACCATTAAAGCCGCTAAGAAAATGGTTGAGCGTGAAGAAGCTGTCGTTTGGGATATCCTGGACGAAGTTATCCGCGAACACCCGGTACTGCTGAACCGTGCACCAACACTGCACCGTCTGGGTATCCAGGCATTTGAGCCGGTACTGATCGAAGGTAAAGCTATCCAGCTGCACCCGCTGGTTTGTGCGGCATATAACGCCGACTTCGATGGTGACCAGATGGCTGTTCACGTACCGCTGACGCTGGAAGCCCAGCTCGAAGCGCGTGCGCTGATGATGTCTACCAACAACATCCTGTCCCCGGCGAACGGCGAACCTATCATCGTTCCGTCTCAGGACGTTGTATTGGGTCTGTACTACATGACCCGTGACTGTGTTAACGCCAAAGGCGAAGGCATGGTGCTGACTGGCCCGAAAGAAGCTGAGCGTATCTATCGCGCTGGCCTGGCCTCTCTGCATGCGCGCGTTAAAGTGCGTATCACCGAATACGAAAAAGATGAAAACGGCGAATTCGTTGCGCATACCAGCATTAAAGACACGACCGTTGGCCGTGCTATTTTGTGGATGATCGTACCGAAAGGTCTGCCTTTCTCCATCGTCAACCAGGCGCTGGGTAAGAAAGCTATCTCCAAAATGCTGAACACCTGTTACCGCATTTTGGGCCTGAAGCCGACCGTTATCTTCGCTGACCAGACCATGTACACCGGCTTTGCCTATGCAGCGCGCTCAGGCGCATCTGTTGGTATTGACGACATGGTTATCCCAGAGAAGAAATACGAGATCATCTCTGAAGCGGAAGCTGAAGTTGCTGAGATCCAGGAGCAGTTCCAGTCTGGTCTGGTTACCGCGGGCGAACGCTACAACAAAGTTATCGATATCTGGGCTGCGGCGAACGATCGTGTATCCAAAGCGATGATGGACAACCTGCAAACCGAAACTGTTATTAACCGTGACGGCGTCGAAGAGCAGCAGGTTTCCTTCAACAGCATCTACATGATGGCCGACTCCGGTGCGCGTGGTTCTGCAGCACAGATTCGTCAGCTGGCAGGTATGCGTGGTCTGATGGCGAAGCCGGATGGCTCCATCATCGAAACGCCAATCACCGCAAACTTCCGTGAAGGTCTGAACGTACTCCAGTACTTCATCTCTACTCACGGTGCGCGTAAAGGTCTGGCGGATACCGCACTGAAAACAGCAAACTCCGGTTATCTGACACGTCGTCTGGTTGACGTCGCGCAGGATCTGGTTGTGACTGAAGATGACTGCGGCACACTGGAAGGCATCACCATGACCCCGGTTATCGAGGGTGGTGACGTTAAAGAGCCGCTGCGCGATCGCGTATTGGGTCGTGTGACTGCTGAAGACGTTCTGAAGCCGGGCACCGCGGATATTCTGGTTCCACGCAACACGCTGCTGCACGAGCACTGGTGTGACCTGCTGGAAGAGAACTCCGTTGACTCCGTCAAGGTACGTTCCGTTGTATCTTGTGACACCGACTTTGGTGTATGTGCGCACTGCTATGGTCGTGACCTGGCACGTGGCCACATCATCAACAAAGGTGAAGCCATCGGCGTTATCGCGGCACAGTCCATCGGTGAACCGGGTACACAGCTGACGATGCGTACGTTCCACATCGGTGGTGCGGCATCTCGTGCGGCTGCTGAATCTAGCATCCAGGTGAAAAACAAAGGTAGCATCCGTCTGAGCAATGCGAAGTCGGTTGTGAACTCTGCCGGTAAGCTGGTAGTGACCTCGCGTAACACCGAGCTGAAACTGATCGACGAATTCGGTCGTACCAAAGAGAGCTATAAAGTGCCTTACGGTGCTGTTATGGCGAAGGGTGATGGCGAACAGGTTACTGGCGGCGAAACCGTAGCAAACTGGGATCCACATACCATGCCTGTCATCACTGAAGTAAGTGGTTTCATCCGCTTCACTGACATGATCGACGGCCAGACCATTACTCGTCAGACCGACGAGCTGACCGGTCTGTCTTCTCTGGTGGTTCTGGATTCTGCAGAGCGTACTGCAGGTGGTAAAGACCTGCGTCCGGCACTGAAAATTGTTGATGCTAACGGTAACGACGTTCTGATCCCAGGTACCGATATGCCTGCGCAGTACTTCCTGCCGGGTAAAGCAATCGTCCAGCTGGAAGATGGTATCCAGATCAGTGCGGGTGATGCTCTGGCGCGTATTCCTCAGGAATCCAGCGGTACCAAGGATATCACCGGTGGTCTGCCACGCGTTGCGGATCTGTTCGAAGCACGTCGTCCGAAAGAGCCAGCTATCCTTGCGGAAATCAGCGGTATCATTTCCTTCGGTAAAGAAACCAAAGGGAAGCGTCGTCTGGTTATCACCCCGTTAGACGGCAGCGAACCGTACGAAGAGATGATTCCGAAATGGCGTCAGCTCAACGTGTTCGAAGGTGAACGTGTAGAACGTGGTGACGTTGTTTCCGACGGTCCGGAAGCACCGCACGACATCCTGCGTCTTCGTGGCGTACACGCGGTAACGCGTTACATCACCAACGAAGTTCAGGACGTTTACCGTCTGCAAGGCGTTAAGATTAACGATAAACACATTGAAGTTATCGTTCGTCAGATGCTGCGTAAAGCGACCATTGACAGTGCTGGTAGCTCCGACTTCCTGGAAGGCGAACAGGTTGAATACTCCCGCGTCAAGATTGCTAACCGCGATCTGGAAGCGAACGGCAAAGTTGCGGCAACTTACTCTCGCGACCTGCTGGGTATCACCAAAGCGTCTCTGGCAACCGAATCGTTCATCTCTGCCGCATCGTTCCAGGAGACCACGCGTGTCCTGACCGAAGCAGCCGTTGCGGGTAAACGCGACGAACTGCGTGGCCTGAAAGAGAACGTTATCGTGGGTCGTCTGATCCCTGCCGGTACCGGTTATGCGTACCACCAGGATCGTATGCGCCGTCGCGCAGCGGGCGAACAGCCGGCAGCGCCTCAGGTTACTGCGGAAGATGCATCTGCCAGCCTGGCAGAACTGCTGAACGCAGGTCTGGGCGGTTCTAACAACGATTAATCGTTGCTGACCGTAATGAAAAACCCGCCTCGGCGGGTTTTTTTTTGCCTGACATGCAGTCTTATGAATACTGTCAATAAAGACATGTCATTAAAAACAGTATTGACACTGTTTTTAAAATCCGTATGTTAATACTTAACAGCAGCGAAAGAGTAGTTAGCTGTTAAAGCAGTAAGAGTTAGTAGAGTTCGATAGGGGGATTGCGATAAAGGCCACGAAGTATTTTGTTGTATGGGGTAGTCGACGTTGAAGTTATTTCATTTCACATCGACGATGCTTTAAGGCTACGTAGTTGATATATGTAATCGCAAAAAGTAAAGTAAGCGCGACGATGTAAGGCCATGATTTAAAAGTTAATGTTTGCGGTTTCCATTATTGAGCAATCGCAAGGGAAGTCAGGCAACGCATCAAAGAGTATATGTCGCGAGGGGAAGTGTACTTGTTTAGGCCGCCATTCTTGAGTAAATTCATCAAGCTGGCGAAATATGTTTAACGGTAAATAGAGGAAGGTTCGTTAGTAGCATTCTCTAATATTATCTGTGGTAAACGTGTACATTTAAAATGTAGTACAAACGGCAGTATCAAATTGTAAGTCAATTAATGTTAAATCTGAAGTTTGTAGTAACTTAAAGCCCTGGCTGCAACGGTCAGGGCTTTTATTATATATACATCAAGGTGTTATCTTAGGCTCTTAACCAAATCAGCTCAACATTTCACCAGTTAAGGGCATTAAATAAATTAATGCTTGCGTAATGATTAGAAGTAAGGCTACTATAGCTGCATCGGTTTGGAACACAGACCTTATGAAAGCAGTTTTAGTAAAGCAGTTCTCAGTTCAAGCGTTATCCTCAGATACTCTTCTTCATGAGCCTCCTCCTAAGTGCCCAATAAGTTAATTTCTGCAAAACAGGCCATCTTCGCTGCATAAGCGGCTCAAAATATGAAAGGAAGTATCTATGTCTAACAAAATGACTGGTTTAGTAAAATGGTTTAA
This sequence comes from Citrobacter sp. wls829, assembly GCF_005280825.1. Lineage (NCBI taxonomy): Bacteria > Pseudomonadati > Pseudomonadota > Gammaproteobacteria > Enterobacterales > Enterobacteriaceae > Citrobacter > Citrobacter sp. wls829. The sequence goes on along the minus strand of NZ_SZWP01000010.1, from coordinate 17,532 downwards.
CTCTGAGAAAGGCTTCGGCTTTATCACTCCTCAGGACGGTAGCAAAGATGTGTTTGTGCATTTTTCCGCTATCCAGAGCAACGATTATAAAACCTTAGACGAAGGCCAAAAAGTCGAGTTCTCTGTTGAGAACGGCGCGAAAGGCCCGTCTGCTGTTAACGTTATCGCGCTGTAATCGCCGATAATCTCACGAACGCTTACGATAGCGATGAAGGCCAGAGCCTGAGCAGATAAGTGATAGTGAATAAAAAAACCCGCGAAAGCGGGTTTTTTCGTTTTTACATCCGGATTAACTACATCTGTGACGCACGTCCGAGAAAACTATCCCAGTCTTTCCACACGGGCTGTAAACCCTGCGCACTGAGTGCTGCGGCAACATCTTCAGGGCGCCGATCATCATGCGGAGAAAACTGTTCCAGCTCCGGGTGATTGTCGGCATAGCCGCCGGGCTGCGTCTTTGAGAAGGCGCTGACGTTATTGATTGCTAGCGGAATGACGTGGTCGCGAAACCACGGTGATTCACGCGTGGAGAGCGACAGCTCGATGTCCGGCGCCAACAAGCGAAACGCACAAATGGTTTGTACCAGTTGACGCTCATCCATAATCGATGCCGGTTCAATACCTCCGGTACATGGGCGCAGGCGTGGGAACGAGATTGAATAACGGCTTTGCCAGTAATGTTGCTGCATCCATAGCAAATGCTCGGCTACCATATAGCAATCAACCCGCCAACTGTCAGACAAGCCAATCAGTGCCCCAAGGCCAATTTTGTCGATACCGGCGTGACCAAGTCGGTCCGGCGTTTCCAGCCGCCAAAAGAAGTCCTGCTTTTTTCCCTTCAGATGGTGCCGGGCATAAGTCGCCTCATGGTAGCTCTCCTGATACACCATCACACCGTCCAGACCGAGTATCTTTAGCTCAGCATATTCAGCAACTGACAGCGGTTGTACCTCCATCTGTAGCGAAGAAAACTGACGACGGATGGCGGGTAAATGGCGGCGAAAATAGTCCATGCCGACTTTCGCCTGATGCTCGCCGGTGACCAGCAACAGATGCTCAAAACCCAGCTCGCGGATCGCCGCACACTCCCGTTGAATCTCTGATTCATCCAAAGTTTTACGCTTGATGCGGTTGCTCATGGAGAAGCCGCAGTAGGAGCAGTCGTTGGCGCACAGATTCGAAAGATACAGCGGCACGTAAAAGCTGACGGTATTACCAAAGCGTTGGCGGGTCAGCTTTTGCGCTCGCTGCGCCAGCGGCTCCAGATAATCGGCGGCGGCTGGCGAGAGCAGCGCCATCAGGTCATCACGACTCAGCTGTGCAGTGTTAAGTGCGCGCTCGACATCGGCGGCGGTTTTGCCGTTAATGCGCAGATGGATATCATCCCACTCCAGCTGTCGCCAGCGATCGCTGAAGGTTTTCATGCTGAGACCTCCAGAAATCCGGTCAATGGGCTGGTGGCGCAAGCATTGGTACTTCGGCTCCCCGGAACGGCCTGGCGTGCTAGCAGACCCGCGTCAACCGCCAGCCGGAACGCCGTCGCCATCATTACCGGGTCGTCTGCCACGGCAATCGCCGTGTTGACCAGCACCGCGTCGGCCCCCATTTCCAACGCCTGCGTGGCATGGCTGGGCACACCGATCCCGGCATCAACCACCACTGGGACGGTGGCCTGCTGAATAATGATCTCCAGCATGGCGCGGGTTTCCAGGCCCTGATTTGAGCCAATGGGCGCACCGAGCGGCATGACCGCCGCACAGCCCACTTCTTCCAGCCGCTTGCACAGCACCGGGTCCGCGCCGCAGTAGGGCAGCACCACGAAACCCTGCTTCACCAGCGCCTCGGCGGCTTTCAGCGTTTCGATAGGATCTGGTAACAGCCATCGAGCGTCAGGATGTATTTCTAATTTCAGCCAGTGCGTGCCCAGTGCTTCGCGCGCCAGCTGCGCGGCAAAGATAGCTTCATCCGCCGTTTTCGCCCCTGAGGTATTCGGCAGCAGCGTTACCCCTGCCTCGACCAGTGGCACCAAAATGGCATCGTTGTGCTGGCGTAAATCCACGCGCTTCATTGCCAATGTCACCAGTTGGCTACCGGAGGCGCGAATGGCGTCGACCATCAGTTGCGATGAGGCAAATTTCCCCGTGCCGGTGAACAGATGTGAATCAAACGTTTTGTCGGCAATACGTAGCATATCAACCCCCTGCAATAACCTGAAAAAGCAGGATCTGGTCGCCTTCCTGCACGATTTGCTGTTCCCACTGCTCGCGCGGCAGGATCTGTTGATTCAGCGCCAGCGCTATCCCCGGCTTGAGCTGATTAAGCTCTGCCAGCAGCGCGCTGATATTTTGCCCCTCGGCACACTGTACTGGCTCATCATTGACTTGGATCTGCATGTTGCCCTCCGCATACAGGACAACCGCGGGCGCGGCGTAACGCCAGGCTACGCCATTGGCTGGTCCTGCCGTCAAACAAGCGTAATTCTCCACGAGGACTCTCAATACCGCTGAGCAGTTTGATGGCTTCCAGCGCCTGCAGGGTACCCATGATGCCAACGACCGGACCGACAATGCCTGCGGTACGGCAGTTGCGTTCGGGCTCGATGTCATCCGGCCACAGACAGCGGTAGCAGCCCTGTTCCCACGGCGGCGTCAGCACCATCAATTGGCCACCAAAGCCAACAGCGCTGGCAGTGATAAGCGGTGTATTCAGGGCGACGCAGGCGGTATTGATCGCCTGACGCGTCGCCATATTGTCGGTGCAGTCGAGCACCACGTCAGCGCGCGCCACCGCGTGCCTGAGCGCATCGCCTTTCAGGCGCTGCTGTAGCGCTACCAGTTCGATATCCGGGTTGAGCCGTGTCAGTCTCTGTTGGGCCATCTGGGATTTTGACCGGGCGATATCATCAGTCGTGAACAGGATCTGGCGCTGAAGATTACTCAGATGCACGTCGTCGTCGTCCACCAGCGTCAATGTGCCTACTCCCGCACCCGCCAGATACAGCGCGGCAGGGGAGCCTAATCCGCCCAAGCCAACAATCAGCACGTGGCTGTTGAGCAGTGTCTGCTGGCCCTCTATCGCAATATCACCGAGTAAAATCTGGCGGCTATAGCGCATAAAATCGCGATCATTCATCGCCTGCTCCTGCAATTGAAAGCAGCTGTGACGTGGCACCTCGCCAGTCAGCGGCCTGCGTGATGGCGCTGACCACCGCAATGCTGCCCACCCCGGTCGCCAGCACAGCCGGTGCCCGCTCGAGGCTGATACCGCCAATGGCGACAGTAGGGTAGTCAGCCAGTCGTTCGATATGCGTGGCGAGTTGTACCAATCCCTGTGGGGCAGATGGCATCTGCTTGGTTTGTGTCGGGAAGACGTGACCCAGTGCGATGTAAGAGGGGCGCGCGGCCAGCGCCACGTCAATCTCCATATCATCGTGGGTGGATACCCCAAGACGTAACCCTGCGGCCTGAATCGCCTTTAGGTCGGTGGTTTCAAGATCTTCCTGGCCCAGATGTACCCCGTAAGCATGGTGTTTAATCGCCAGTCGCCAGTAGTCATTGATAAACAGACGGGCATTGTAGCGACGCCCCAGTTCAATAGCGGCAATCACGTCGGCTTCGACCTCTTCATCGCGTTTATCTTTGATTCGCAGTTGGATAGTACGTACGCCTGCATCAAGCAGGCGTTCAATCCACGCAATGCTGTCGACCACCGGGTACAGCCCGAGGCGGAAAGGGACCGTTGGGAAATTAGGCTGGTACATCATGCCTCCTCTTTTTTGAGGTAGATTTCACCGCCGTTGGCGCGGAAGTTCTCCGACATATCCGCCATCCCCACTTCGATGGTTTGTGCGGCAGCGTAGTCGCGCACTTCCTGGCTGATTTTCATCGAGCAGAATTTCGGCCCGCACATTGAGCAGAAGTGAGCGACTTTGCCGGACTCCTGTGGCAGGGTTTCATCGTGGTAGGCGCGGGCGGTGAATGGGTCGAGCGCCAGATTAAACTGGTCTTCCCAGCGGAATTCGAAGCGCGCTTTTGACATGGCGTTATCGCGGATCTGCGCACCCGGATGCCCTTTAGCTAAATCGGCGGCGTGCGCGGCAATCTTGTAGGTAATCAACCCCTGCTTCACGTCTTCTTTGTTCGGCAGGCCGAGGTGCTCTTTTGGCGTGACGTAGCACAGCATCGCGCAGCCAAACCAGCCAATCATTGCCGCGCCAATACCGGAGGTGAAGTGGTCATAGCCTGGGGCGATATCGGTTGTTAATGGCCCTAAAGTGTAGAACGGCGCTTCGTGGCAGTGCTCCAGCTCTTCGGTCATGTTGCGCTTAATCATCTGCATCGGTACGTGGCCAGGGCCTTCAATCATCACCTGCACGTCATATTCCCAGGCAATTTTGGTCAGCTCGCCCAGCGTATGCAGCTCTGAGAACTGTGCCTCGTCGTTGGCATCCTGAATAGAGCCCGGACGCAGACCATCACCCAGCGAAAGAGAAACGTCATAAGCGGCGCAGATTTCACAGATTTCGCGGAAGTGCTCGAACAGGAAGTTTTCTTTGTGATGGGAGAGGCACCATTTCGCCATGATGGAGCCGCCGCGCGAGACAATCCCGGTCAGGCGTTTAGCGGTCATCGGCACATAGCGCAGCAGCACACCCGCGTGGATAGTGAAATAGTCGACGCCCTGCTCGGCCTGCTCCAGCAGCGTATCGCGGAACGCTTCCCAGGTGAGATCTTCGGCGATCCCGTTGACCTTCTCCAGTGCCTGGTAGATCGGTACGGTGCCGATCGGCACCGGGCTGTTTCGCAGGATCCATTCACGGGTTTCGTGAATATAGCGACCGGTGGACAGGTCCATCACCGTATCCGCCCCCCAGCGCGTGGACCACACCAGCTTTTCCACTTCTTCTTCGATGGAGGAAGTGACCGCTGAGTTACCGATGTTGGCATTGACCTTCACCAGGAAATTACGTCCGATGATCATCGGCTCTGATTCCGGGTGGTTGATGTTGGCGGGGATGATGGCGCGCCCGGCAGCGACTTCATCACGCACGAATTCCGCCGTGATATTTTCCGGCAGGCTGGCGCCAAAGCTCATGCCTGGATGCTGGTGGCGCAGCACTTCACTGCGAATGCGCTCGCGGCCCATATTTTCGCGGATAGCGATAAACTCCATCTCCGGAGTGACGATGCCCTGGCGCGCGTAGTGCAACTGGGTCACGCAGCGGCCGGTTTTGGCGCGCTTAGGCGTCAGCAAGCCGTTGAAACGCAGCTCGTCCAGGCCATCATCGGCCAGGCGCTCTTTGGTATAGGCGGAGCTACGGTCGTCCAGCTCTTCGCTGTCATTACGTGCGGATATCCACGGCTGGCGCAGTTTTGCCAGACCCTGCTGGACGTTAATCGCCATATCAGGATCGCCATACGGGCCGGAGGTGTCATATACCGGCACGGCTTCGTTCTCTTCGAACTGTGGATTGTCTTTTGAACCGCCAGTCAGCGTCGGGCTGAGCTGGATTTCACGCATCGGAATACGAATATCTGGCTGTGAACCAGCAATATAGATGCGTTTTGAGTTAGGAAAGGCGGTCCCTTCCAGGGTGTCGATAAAGTGTTGGGCCTGGGCGCGCTGTTCGCGGCGGGATGGTTTAGTAGTGGCAGACATAGCTCATTCCAAAAAAGTAAGGATATGGCTTGTCAGACGACGGATGAAGCAAGAGGGAAGATCGCCCATGGGCGATACAACTGTAGATTTACTCTTGTTCCCTTCGCAGGTATTAGCCTGATCAGGTTCCGCGGATCCCGAATTAACGGTCTCAGCCTTTTCCACTCATGCTGATGTGGAAAATAAGCACTCCGACAAGATAATTCCCCCTCTGGCGAGGAGGAATGGTTGTAAACTACCTGTTACTCGCGCAAATCTCAAGCAGGGCGTTTGATCATTGCGCTGTCGTGTACCGCATCAAGCACCAGCATAATCAACTTATCTTCCAGCATAAACCGGGCCTCCAGCGCCTCGCCGATATCCGACAATGCCTGTTGAAATTCAAGGAAATTATCGTGGTCAATGGCGTTTTCCAGACTGGAATCATAGTCGTCCATAATCTGTTGTGTATTGGCTTCCAGAAGAGGCCAAATTTTTGTGGCTTTTAAAAGCTGCCCGTTCCCTTCCAATTTATGCAGAATACGTTCATAAATACTGAAGTGTCCGGTGGAGAGGTAGTCGACCAGGCTCTGACAAAAATCATCCAGCGCTTTTTCATTGAGCCGCATGTACGATTCTTTGCCAGGCTTAATGCCAACCAGATTGTAGTAAGCCACGAGCAGGTGCTTACGTACATGTAGCCAGCGATCAACCAGTTTATTACTTCCTCCGACGTGTTCCGTCAGGCTTTCCAGCTGGTTTAGCATGATTGACTCCGCAAGGTGGTGTTGAAAAACGGCTCACCGATAAATGTAAAAATAATGTAAACAACATGCCTGTGAAGCAAAGGTTGCGCAAGAGATATGGATCGTATTATTGAAAAATTAGACAGCGGCTGGTGGATCGTCAGTCATGAACAAAAATTGTGGTTGCCTCACGGAGAGCTGCCACATGGTGACGCGGCTGGTTTTGATCTGCTGGGTCAGCGCGGGTTGCCGATAGGCGAGTGGGAAGGTGAAACCGTGTGGCTGGTGCTGCAGCAGCGTCGCCACGATATGGGCTCAGTGCGCCAGATCCTCGATCAGGATGTGGGACTGTTTCAACTGGTCGGACGCGGTGTGCAGTTGGCTGAGTTTTTCCGTTCGCATAAATTCTGCGGTTATTGTGGCCATCCGATGCACCCAAGCAAAACCGAATGGGCAATGCTGTGTAGCCACTGCCGTGAACGTTATTACCCGCAAATTGCCCCCTGCATTATTGTCGCCATCCGTCGTGAAGACTCCCTGCTGCTGGCTCAGCATGTTCGCCACCGCAACGGCGTGCATACCGTGCTGGCCGGTTTTGTTGAAGTGGGGGAGACGTTAGAACAAGCGGTAGCGCGAGAAGTGATGGAAGAAAGCGGCATTAAGGTGAAAAACCTGCGCTACGTTACCTCCCAGCCCTGGCCGTTTCCGCAGTCTTTGATGACCGCGTTTATGGCGGAATATGATAGCGGGGAGATCGTCATCGACCCGAAAGAACTGCTGGAAGCGAACTGGTATCGCTACGATGACTTACCGCTACTTCCCCCGCCGGGTACCGTCGCGCGTCGACTGATCGAAGATACCGTGGCGATGTGTCGGGCTGAGTACGAGTAAAGAACGAGTAATGATACACTGACGGCCTGACGCTAAAAGGAAGATAAAAATGACCGAACTGAAGAACGATCGTTACCTGCGTGCGCTGCTGCGCCAGCCCGTTGATGTTACTCCGGTATGGATGATGCGCCAGGCGGGCCGCTATTTGCCGGAGTACAAAGCCACTCGTGCGCAAGCGGGCGATTTCATGGCGCTGTGCAAAAACGCCGAGCTGGCCTGCGAAGTGACGCTACAACCGCTGCGCAGGTATAAACTTGATGCGGCGATCCTCTTTTCGGACATTTTGACCATCCCGGATGCGATGGGACTTGGGCTGTACTTTGAAGCTGGCGAAGGCCCACGCTTTACCTCTCCCATCACCTGTAAGGCCGATGTGGATAAGCTGCCGATCCCGGACCCGGAAGGGGAACTGGGCTACGTGATGAACGCGGTACGTACTATTCGCCGCGAGCTGAAGGGCGACGTGCCGCTGATCGGCTTCTCCGGCAGTCCGTGGACGCTGGCGACTTACATGGTGGAAGGCGGCAGCAGCAAAGCCTTCACCGTGATTAAAAAGATGATGTACGCCGATCCAACGTCGCTGCATCTGCTGCTCGATAAGCTGGCGAAAAGCGTCACGCTATACCTGAATGCGCAGATCAAAGCCGGCGCGCAGTCGGTGATGATTTTCGATACCTGGGGCGGCGTGCTGACCGGTCGCGACTATCAGCAGTTCTCTCTCTATTACATGCACAAAATTGTCGATGGCCTGCTGCGTGAAAACGACGGCCGCCGCGTGCCGGTCACCTTGTTCACCAAAGGCGGCGGACAGTGGCTGGAAGCGATGGCGGAAACTGGATGTGATGCGCTGGGTCTCGACTGGACGACAGATATTGCCGATGCGCGTCGTCGTGTCGGTCATAAAGTGGCGTTACAGGGCAATATGGACCCGTCCATGCTCTACGCACCGGCACCGCGTATCGAAGAAGAAGTCGCCACGATACTGGCGGGCTTCGGTCAAGGGGAAGGCCACGTCTTTAACCTGGGCCACGGTATCCACCAGGACGTGCCGCCGGAACATGCCGGGGTGTTTGTGGAGGCGGTACATCGCTTGTCTGAGCAGTACCACCGCTAAGGAGTCACGATGGATCTTGCGTCGCTACGCACCCAACAGCTTGAACTGGCCTCTGCGGTGATCCGTGAAGATCGCTTTAAAAGCGATCCGCCGGATCTGATCGCCGGGGCAGATGTCGGGTTTGAGCAGGGCGGAGAGGTGACGCGAGCCGCCATCGTGCTACTGAAGTATCCTTCTCTTGAGCTGGTTGAATATAAGGTGGCGCGTATCGCCACCACCATGCCGTATATCCCCGGTTTTCTCTCTTTTCGCGAATATCCTGCGCTGCTGGCTGCCTGGGAACAATTATCGCAGAAGCCTGACTTAGTGTTCGTTGATGGTCACGGTATTTCCCACCCGCGTCGTCTTGGCGTTGCCAGCCATTTTGGTCTGCTGGTGGATGTCCCGACGATTGGCGTGGCGAAAAAACGGCTGTGCGGCAAGTTTGACCCCTTATCTGCTGAACCCGGGGCGCTAGCGCCACTGTTGGATAAAGGCGAGCAACTGGCGTGGGTCTGGCGCAGCAAAGCACGCTGTAATCCACTGTTTATCTCTACCGGACATCGCGTGGGCATGGATAGCGCGCTGGCGTGGGTGCAGCGTTGTATGAACGGCTATCGCCTGCCGGAACCGACACGCTGGGCGGATGCGGTGGCATCGGAACGCCCGGCTTTTACGCGGCTTGCAGCAAAAATGCCCCATATCGGGTAAACTGCGACTAATTTCCGTATTCGAGAACTCATCATGTTACAAAACCCGATTCATCTGCGTCTGGAGAAGCTGGAAAGCTGGCAGCACGTCACCTTTATGGCCTGTCTGTGTGAGCGCATGTACCCAAACTACGCCATGTTCTGCAAGCAAACTGAGTTTGGTGATGGGCAGATTTACCGCCGAATCCTAGATTTAGTCTGGGAAGTGCTGACCGTCAAGGATGCGAAAATCAATTTTGACAGCCAGCTGGAGAAGTTTGAAGAGGCTATTCCGTCCGCAGACGACTACGATCTGTACGGCGTTTATCCGGCGATTGACGCCTGTGTTGCCCTGAGCGAAGTCATGCATTCTCGTCTGAGCGGTGAAACGCTGGAACACGCGATTGAAGTCAGTAAGGCTTCGATTACCAGCGTCGCGATGCTGGAAATGACGCAAGCGGGTCGCGAAATGACCGATGAAGAGCTGAAAGAGAACCCTGCCGTTGAGCAAGAATGGGATATTCAGTGGGAAATATTCCGACTTTTAGCCGATTGCGAAGAACGCGATCTTGAGCTGATAAAAGGGCTGCGTGCAGACCTGCGCGAGGCTGGTGAGAGCAATATTGGTATAATTTTTCAGCAATGACACCACAAAACGTGATTTAACGCCTGATTTGTCGTGCCTGAAGGCTTCCCATCCGCCCCCCGTCTGGTCTACATTTGGGGGGCGAAGAAAAGTGGCTATCGGTGCGTGTATGCAGGAGAGTGCTTTTCTGGCATTTCCGTCGCACTCGATGCTTAGCAAGCGATAAACACATTGTAAGGATAACTTATGAACAAGACTCAACTGATTGATGTAATTGCAGACAAAGCAGAACTGTCCAAAACACAGGCTAAAGCTGCTCTGGAATCCACTCTGGCTGCTATTACTGAGTCTCTGAAAGAAGGCGATGCTGTACAACTGGTTGGTTTCGGTACCTTCAAAGTGAACCACCGCGCTGAGCGTACTGGCCGCAACCCGCAGACCGGTCAAGAAATCAAAATCGCCGCAGCTAACGTACCGGCATTTGTTTCTGGTAAAGCACTGAAAGACGCGGTTAAGTAATTCGCGTGGCAGTGAACAGTTTTAACGAGGGGGCGGTTTCGCCCCTTTTGTCCATCTGGCGTCATACGCTTTGGCTTTCAGGTGTTCTGTTGCTGTCTGCCTGCAGTCGCCACTCTGAGCTTCCTCCGTTCACGGCCAGCGGTTATGTTGGCGATCACGGAGCGGTACGCGTTTGGCGTAAAGATTCCAACGATGATGTGCATCTGCTCTCCGTTTTTAGTCCGTGGCGAAGCGGCGACACAACCACCAGTGAGTACCGCTGGCAGGGTGACACCCTCTCTCTGATAGAACTCAACGTATACAGCCAACCGCCGGAGCATGTTCGCATCCGTTTCGACGATCGGGGTGAACTGAGTTTTATGCAGCGTGAAGTCGATGGACAAAAGCAACAGCTTTCCAGCGATCAAATTGCGCTCTACCGCTACCGTGCCGATCAAACCCGCCAGACCAGCGATGCGCTGCGCCAGGGGCGTGTGGTATTACGGCAGGGGCGTTGGCATGCCGCCGAACGCACGGTCACTACGTGTGAAGGCGAGACGATCAAACCTGATTTAGATTCATGGGCGATAAACCATATCGAGCGCCGCCAGAGCCGCTCGTCGGTCGACGTGAGCGTGGCATGGCTGGAAGCGCCTGAGGGATCTCAGCTGTTGCTGGTCGCGAATTCTGATTTCTGTCGTTGGCAGCCAAAAGATAAAACATTTTAACGCCGGATGGCGACGCAAAAGCGTCTTATCCGGCTTACGGTATCCATCTGTAGGCCTGATTAGCGTAGCGCCATCAGGCATTAAGTTCTTTACCAGTGGCCCATACCCATATGACCCCCGCCACGATGGTAACTGCCGCCACCGCAACCCATGCCGGCACCGCGAGGCACACCCGCCTCCGCCATGGCGACATCCCGTTTCACCCGTTGCTCATCCAGCGCTTGATTCAGCGATTCTATCTCTTTTGCGACGGCATTAATTTTTGCGCTGTCCAGCGGGCTGGCGGTGAGCAACGCGTTGTACTCATAACGTTTGGACGTCAACTGCTGGCGCAATGCGCGGGTCTGCGTGTAGTAATCATCAGCGATTTTCTGGGCTGCGGCCTGCTGCTCGGTGGTCATTGGCGTACCACCCTGTTGCCACATTCCCTCACCATTGCCCCAGTGATGTTGCGCCAGCGCCGGGGTGGAACCCAGAGCCATCAGCGAGAGGACCATTAGCGCCAGTTTATTATTCCGTTTCATCGTTCGTTCTCCTGTTGGTTAGCTTACTTTCTCTTTTGCATCTTCCGTGCCAACCTGGACGTCCTTGTGCTGCGGGGATCGCGCGGCTGCCGTCCGGGCGTAAGCGAGTAAAAATGACTCGCCAGAACAGCCCGGTGGGTCATTTTTACCCACCCGTTGTGAGGGTTTGTGCCTGAGAACAGGGTTATCAGGGTGAAAAGATGGCATGATTTCTGCTGTATACCTGAAATGAAGAAAGGAACGGCGGGAAAGGGAGAACGTATGCGTCTTGATAAGGATACGGCGGCAAAGTGGCTGAGCCGGTTATTACCGGCGGCGATCCTGATTTTGGTGGGGTGGTTTTCCATCATGACCATTCGGGACTACGGCCGGGAAAGTGATGCCGCTCGACAAACGTTACTGGAAAAGGGAAGCGTGCTGATCCGCGCCCTTGAGTCCGGTACGCGTGTGGGTATGGGAATGCGTATGCATCATGCGCAGCAACAAACGCTGCTGGAGCAAATGGCGGTACAGCCGGGCGTACTCTGGTTTGCCGTTGTCGATGAGCATGGCGTGATTATCACCCACAGTGATTCCTCTATGGTTGGTAAATCCCTCTACTCGCCGGATGTCCTGCGTCAGTTAAATCCTGGGGAACAAGAACGCTGGCGAAATATCGACTCATCGCCCGATGGGCATGATCAAATACCAGCCCTGGAAATTTATCGCCAGTTCCAGCCGTTGTATGGGGCCGGGAGGCACGGTATGGCACGCTGCTCCGGTAATGACGATCATGCGAATACGCCTACGCAAACCATCTTTATCGCTTTTGATGCCAGCGACCTGGCCGCGACTCAGGCCAGAGAGTGGCGTAATACGCTGATCGTTCTGTCTGCTCTGGCGGCGGTGCTGCTGGCTACCGTGCTGACGTTTTTCTGGTACCAACGCTATCAGCGTTCTTATAAAGAGCTACAGGACGCGATGAAGCGTAAAGAAAAGCTGATGGCGCTCGGACATCTGGCGGCGGGAGTCGCGCATGAAATCCGTAATCCACTGTCATCCATCAAGGGGTTAGCGAAATATTTTGCCGAACGCACTCCGGCGGGGGGCGAGTCGCATGAACTGGCGCAGGTGATGGCGAAAGAGGCCGATCGCTTAAATCGGGTGGTGAGTGAATTGCTGGAGCTGGTGAAGCCCGCGCACCTGACGCTGCAGCGGGTCGATCTTAATGACGTCATCACCCACTCGCTGCATTTGGTTAGCCAGGATGCTCAGAGCCGGGAAATTCAACTGCAGTTTACGCCGAATGCTGCGTTACCCGCTATTCAAGCCGATCCCGATCGACTCACGCAGGTCCTGCTGAATTTATACCTCAACGCCATTCATGCTATCGGGCATCAGGGGACGGTTACGGTTTCAGCGAGTGAAAGTGGCGCCGATCGGGTTAAAATTAGGGTTACCGACAGCGGAAAGGGAATTGCGCCCGACCAGCTGGAGGCTATTTTTACTCCTTACTTTACGACGAAGGCAGACGGTACCGGGCTGGGACTGGCGGTGGTGCAAAACATCATTGAGCAGCACGGCGGAACCATTCAGGTGACCAGCGTGGAAGGTAGAGGCACCGTCTTTACTCTCTGGCTGCCGATCAATGCGAAACCACAGGATTGACAAGGATGACACACGGAAAAATCGATATTCTGGTTGTGGACGATGACGTCAGCCACTGCACTATTCTACAAGCGCTGCTGCGTGGCTGGGGCTATGACGTTGCGCTTGCCTATAGCGGACGAGAGGCGCTGGCGCAGGTGCGTGAACACGTCTTTGATCTGGTATTGTGCGATGTGCGTATGGCGGAGATGGACGGCATTGAAACGCTGAAAGAGATCAAAGTCCTGAATCCGGCGATTCCGGTCTTGATTATGACCGCTTTTTCTAGCGTGGAGACCGCGGTGGAAGCGTTAAAAACCGGGGCGCTGGATTACTTAATCAAACCACTGGATTTTGACAGTCTGCAGCACACGCTGGAAAAGGCGCTGGCGCATACCCGGGCGACCGGCGTCGACCCCGTAGCAGCCCCGGCAGCGCAGTTTGGCATGATTGGCAACAGTCCGGCGATGCAGCACCTGCTTAACGAAATTGCGATGGTTGCGCCGTCGGACGCGACGGTGCTTATTCACGGAGACTCCGGAACGGGCAAAGAACTGGTCGCCCGGGCGCTTCACGCCAGCAGTGCGCGCAGTGATAAACCACTGGTGACGCTCAACTGCGCGGCGCTGAATGAATCTCTGCTGGAATCTGAACTGTTCGGCCATGAAAAAGGCGCGTTTACCGGTGCCGATAAACGCCGGGAAGGGCGCTTTGTGGAAGCCGACGGCGGTACGCTGTTTCTTGATGAGATTGGTGATATCTCGCCGCTGATGCAGGTGCGCCTGCTGCGGGCGATTCAGGAGCGTGAAGTCCAGCGCGTAGGCAGTAATCAGACTATTGCTGTGGATGTCCGGCTGATTGCCGCCACCCATCGCGATCTAGCACAAGAGGTCAACGCCGGACGTTTTCGCCAGGATCTCTACTATCGCCTGAACGTCGTCACTATCGAGATGCCCGCATTACGTCAACGCCGGGAAGATATTCCGCTGCTGGCAGGGCATTTTCTCCAGCGCTTTGCTGAGCGTAACCGCAAAGCGGTGAAAGGTTTTACCCCGCAGGCAATGGATCTGCTGATCCATTACGACTGGCCGGGAAACATTCGTGAGCTGGAAAATGCGATTGAGCGTGCGGTGGTTCTGCTGACGGGAGAATACATTTCTGAACGCGAGCTGCCACTGGCGATTGCCGCGACGCCAATAAAAGCAGAGAACAGTCCGGAGATCCAACCGCTGGTGGATGTTGAAAAAGAGGTGATTCTGGCAGCACTGGAAAAAACGGGCGGCAACAAAACTGAAGCCGCCCGTCAGTTAGGCATTACGCGTAAAACGCTGTTGGCGAAAATTTCGCGTTAGCGCTGCTCGCGTTCGATGGCGCGCCAGCCGATATCGTTACGGCTAAAGCTGCCGTCCCAGCGGATGTCGGCCATTAACGCGTAAGCGCGCTTCTGCGCTTCTGCAACGGTATGACCCAGTGCGGTTGCACACAGGACGCGGCCCCCATTGGTCAATACCGTGTCGTCGGCGGCGAGTTTAGTGCCGGCGTGGAACACTTTGCCGTCAGCGGCTTCTTCCAGCGGCAGGCCGTGGATCGCGTCTCCGGTGCGGTAGTCGCCCGGATAACCCCCGGCGGCGATTACCACGCCCAGCGAGGCGCGCTCGTCCCACTCGGAGGTTTTTTCGTCCAGCTTACCGTCGCAGGCGGCGAGACACAGATCCACCAGGTCCGACTTCATGCGCAGCATGATCGGCTGGGTTTCCGGGTCGCCGAAGCGGCAGTTAAACTCGATAACCTTCGGGTTGCCCTGTTTGTCGATCATCAGGCCTGCGTACAGGAAACCGGTGTAGGTGTTACCTTCCGCCGCCATGCCTTTTACGGTTGGCCAGATGATGCGTTCCATGGTGCGCTGGTGAACGTCATCAGTTACAACAGGCGCTGGAGAGTATGCACCCATCCCGCCGGTGTTCGGACCGGTATCGCCATTGCCCACACGTTTGTGGTCCTGACTGGTAGCCATCGGCAGGACATGCTCGCCGTCGACCATCACGATAAAGCTTGCCTCTTCGCCGTCGAGGAACTCCTCGATCACGATACGGTGGCCTGCGTCGCCAAACGCGTTGCCTGCCAGCATGTCGTGCACGGCGGCTTCAGCTTCTTCAAGCGTCATTGCCACGATAACGCCTTTACCGGCAGCCAGACCGTCGGCTTTAATGACGATCGGCGCGCCTTTCTCACGCAGATAGGCCAGCGCGGGCTCCACTTCAGTGAAGTTCTGGTATTCCGCCGTGGGAATATTATGGCGCGCGAGGAAATCTTTGGTGAACGCTTTAGAACCTTCCAACTGCGCAGCACCTTCGGTTGGGCCGAAGATTTTCAGACCGGCGGCACGGAAGGCATCGACCACGCCAATCACCAGCGGTGCCTCCGGACCAACGATGGTGAGATCGATCTTCTCGCTCTGGGCAAAGCTCAGCAGTGCCGGAATGTCGGTTACACCGATAGCCACGTTTTGCAGCGTCGGTTCCAGTGCGGTACCCGCATTGCCCGGTGCGACATAAACGGTTGAAACCTGCGGTGACTGGGCTGCTTTCCAGGCCAGCGCGTGTTCGCGCCCGCCGTTGCCAATAACTAATACTTTCATCGTCTGCTCCGTGGATTAATGGCGGAAGTGGCGCATGTCGGTAAAGATCATCGCAATACCGTGTTCGTCGGCAGCGGCAATCACCTCGTCATCACGAATGGAGCCGCCTGGCTGGATAACACAGCTCACGCCAACGGCTGCTGCGGCATCAATCCCGTCGCGGAACGGGAAGAAGGCGTCAGACGCCATTGCCGAACCTTTGACTTCCAGACCTTCGTCGGCGGCTTTAATCCCGGCGACCTTCGCGGAATAAACGCGGCTCATCTGGCCTGCGCCTATGCCGATGGTCATGTTCTCTTTGGCGTAGACAATGGCGTTGGATTTCACGAACTTCGCGACTTTCCAGCAGAACAGCGCATCACGCAGTTCCTGCTCAGTAGGTTGACGTTTGGACACTACGTGCAGTTCACCCTCGGTGACCATACCCAGGTCACGATCCTGAACCAGCAGTCCGCCGTTCACGCGTTTGAAATCCAGGCCCGCAACACGCTCAGCCCACTGACCGCAGGTCAGGACACGAACGTTCTGCTTAGCCGCCGTAATCTTCAGCGCTTCTTCAGTTGCTGACGGGGCGATGATCACTTCAACAAACTGGCGGGAGATAATGGCCTGTGCCGTTTCAGCATCCAGTTCGCGGTTAAAAGCGATGATGCCGCCGAACGCGGAGGTTGGGTCGGTTTTGTACGCGCGGTCATAGGCATCAAGAATAGAGGAGCTGACTGCCACGCCGCACGGGTTGGCGTGCTTAACGATAACGCAGGCTGGCTCGTTGAACTCTTTCACGCACTCGAGTGCGGCATCGGTATCGGCGATGTTGTTATAAGAGAGCGCTTTGCCCTGGACCTGCGTTGCGGTGGCAACGGACGCCTCTTTAACATTCTCTTCTATATAGAAGGCCGCCTGCTGGTGGCTGTTTTCGCCGTAGCGCATATCCTGCTTCTTAATGAAGTTCAGGTTCAGGGTTCGCGGGAAGCGACCTGCAGCGTCTTTGCTTTCACCGTGATAGGCCGGGACCATGCTGCCGAAGTAGTTGGCAATCATGCTGTCGTAGGCGGCGGTGTGTTCGAATGCTTTAATGGCGAGATCGAAACGGGTGTTGAGGGTCAGAGAACCTTCGTTGGCATCCATCTCTTTAATAATGGCGTCGTAGTCATTGCTCTTTACCACGATAGCCACATCTTTATGGTTCTTGGCGGCCGAGCGCACCATGGTTGGGCCGCCGATATCGATATTCTCTACTGCATCTTCCAGCGAGCAGCCAACGCGAGCCACGGTCTCGGCGAACGGGTACAGGTTAACAACCACCATATCGATAGGGTCGATACCGTGTTGTTCCATTATTCCGTCATCCTGACCGCGACGGCCAAGAATGCCGCCGTGTACTTTTGGATGCAGGGTCTTCACGCGTCCATCCATCATTTCCGGGAAACCGGTGTAATCGGAAACTTCGGTCACTGGCAGACCTTTCTCTGCTAACAGGCGCGCAGTGCCACCTGTAGACAGCAGCTCCACACCGCGTGCGGAAAGTGCCTGAGCGAATTCGATAATACCTGCTTTGTCAGAAACACTGAGCAGAGCGCGGCGGACTGGACGATGTTGTTGCATGGTAAATCCCCTGGATTTGACTATAACAGAGAGCGTTAGCTGAGTTTTTGCGTAAAAACTCAGCTAACGCCCCTTACGGGGCATCCTTGTTTGCCGCAGCATTGTAACGAAAACGTTTGCGCAACGCTCGCGAATTTTTCTTTTTCAATGTTGACCCTTATTTCGAGAGCTTAAAACCGTATATAGGTAGACAGGATCGCCGAAATGATGGGGATGTTTGTGGATAACTCTGTGTGCAAATAGGTATAAGGCGGGGTTTTGCTGTGGAATG
>NZ_SZWP01000055.1:0-194759 GCF_005280825.1 Citrobacter sp. wls829 | reverse complement strand
ACACACCGGTTTTTCGGGGGGATTACCCATGTGCGTATTCGCGTGGCCGGAGAACCCACTGAGGCCCGGCTTATTCATCTGCGAAAGCTGGTGGAAGCCTGCGAACACTATGGCGTGATCCCGATTATTGCTTATCAGGCGGACGAGTATAAAAAAGATCCCAGCATCAGCAATGAAAAAGAGGTGATTAACTGGTGGGTGGCCGTCGCGCATTACTTTGGTCAAGGGTCGCCGTTACTGGGTTTTGACCTGATCTACGAACCTGCTGATAAGCTCAATCACAATCAGGCGTCGCTCAATCGGGTGTATGACAAAACGATTCGTATGATTCACGCCATCTATCCCCAGCGTATGATTTTTGTCGCACCCCGTCTGCGCGCCGCGCCGGAAGAATTGTCGAGTCTGAAGCTACCGCCGCAAAGTCAGAACACCGTGCTGGCCGAGTGGCATGTCTTCCCGTGGGGGCCGCTAAAAAACAACGGTAAGTATCCGTGGACGTCGGGTACAGCGGCAGAAAAGACGGCGATTCGCGCCCGCATTAACAGCGCCGTTCACTGGCAGCAGAAGACCGGTCATGTCAGTTGGGTCGGGGGATGGGCGCCGGGAGAGACGATCAAAAATGTGCCTTCGGCCTCGCAGATGGCGTTTGCCCGCTTTATGGCCTGTGAGCTGAAAAAAGCAAAAATTCCCTATGCTATCAATGCAGATACGCAGTTTTATGATGGCGAGGAAGGGGCCTGGCGTCCGGCGCTGGAACCGTTGCTGAATACGATGATTGCGCCTGAATGTGAAAAGCCCGGCGAGAAACCGGGCCATCACACGCTTAAACCGCCTGCTCCTGGTGAGACACGCGTGACGCCAGTGGCAACCAGCACACCAGAATCAGCACACCCATAAGGGTCATCAGCAGACCCAGGCTAGCTTGTCCGGTCTGAGGCATCATCGCGGAGAGCCACGCCAGCACGCCGGAACCAATATTTTGTAAACCACCTACCAGCGCCCCGGCGGTACCAGCCAGGAACGGGAAGGGTTCCATCGCGCCGCTGGTGGCGAGCGGGAACAGCATCCCGGCACCAAAGAAGAACAGCGCGGCGGGGATCAGTAACGTCCAGACGTTCATCACGTCAAGCAGGCCCGGGATCCACATCATCAAACCAGCCACCAGGCAGCAGATAACCGACTGCCACATCAACGTTGAGAAGCGCTTGTTCGGGCGACCAGCGAACCACGCACCGAAAAACGCCGCCGGGATCGGCAGAATAAACAGAATACTGACCGCCATGCTGCTCAAGCCTAATCCTGCGCCCAGCAATACCCCGGAGCAGGCTTCGAAGACGGCAACACCCGCCAGTCCGCCGATGAGCATCAGTACATAACAGGTGAATGCGCCGTTGCCAAACAGGGTTTTGTAGCTGGCGATAAGCCGTGGGCGCGGCGCACCTGCAGGACGCGTTTCCGGCATCCAACGCGCCATGCTAAACGTTACGCCTGCGCACAGAATCAACAGGAAAATATAGCAGGCACGCCAGTTCCACATCGTGTCCAGCACGCCGCCAATCAGCGGCGCTAACAGCGGGCTGACAAGAATACCCATGTTTAACAAACTGTTAGCATGACGTAGCTGGGTACCTTCATACAGATCGCGCGGTAAGGTTCGCGCCATTACGCCGCCGACGCCCGTTCCCATTCCCTGAATGGCGCTGGCGATAATCAGTACCGTCAGGCTATGGGTAGTAATGGCGACCAGCGTAGCCAGCATAAAAATAGACATTCCGGTGAGGATCACCGGACGGCGCCCTACTCGGTCGGAAAGGGGACCGTAAACCAGCTGCGACAAGCCGTAGGTCAGCAGGTAAGCCGCCATTACACTTTGCACCGCCCCTTCGCGAACGTTGAGTTCACGCGCCATATCGGCAATGGCAGGGATATAAATGGTTTGAGCCATCTGGCCTACCGCCACCAGGAGTACCAACATCAACAACAAATTGACGCTTCTATGCCTTTTCATTTCGCTGATTACTTTTAAAAAAGAGAAAAAAGAAGAATAAGGTGCTGAACATTCCGCTAAATGCGCGTGGAATCTACCACATTAAAAAAAGAAGACCATATTGATCACTACAAAGGCGGGAAGGGAAGCGGCAGGAAATGTAAACAAATAGCGGCAATAAATGTTGCCGGAATGCATCCGACCATTCTGGAGGATGGAGAAGGCGCGATCACGACAAACGGAGCAAAATCGCCCCGGCGGCAATCCCGGCAGCAGCAAAAATGCGTATACCGGCGACTTTTTCTTTAAGCAGCAGCCAGGCGAGCAGGGCACCAAACAGGATTGACGTTTCCCGTAACGCGGCGACCACTGCCAGCGGGGCCTGCGTCATTGCCCACAGTGCCAGACCGTAAGATCCCATGGTGCCGATACCGCCCAAAATGCCTTTCTTCCATTGCTGCGCCAGATAGCGTGATGCCTCCCGGCGTCGGGCGATCATCGCCCAGGTGAGCAGACAAGATCCGTTGAGAAAGAAGGTCCACAGCGTATAGCCCAACGCGGTCTCTGAGAGTCGTACCCCGGTGCCATCCACCAGCGTATAGCCAGCAATAAAGCAGGCGTTAATTAACGCCAAAACAATTCCCTGCTGTGAGCTGCTGCGCCCGTTAAACGCCATGCCGAGGATCGCCATACAGATGGTGGCGATACCCACCCAGGCGAGCATTGACAGACTATCGCCGAGAAACAGAACGCTGATGATCGCGACCAGCAGCGGGGCAGTACCGCGCATTAAGGGATAGGTCTGGCTCATGTCCGAGACCTGATAGGTCTTGGCGACCAGCACGGTATACACCACCTGTAACGCGGTTGAGACCGCTAAGTACGGCAGGCTAGTTGCTGAGGGATGAGGTGCAAAAGGCAGTAAAATCAAGGCCATGACTGCAGCCGATCCGCTGACGCTAATGGCGGAGTACAACTTGTCGTTTCCTGCTTTTACGATAGCATTCCAGCTGGCATGGAGCAGTGCGGCGAACAGCAAAATGCAGAAAACAGAAAGCGTCATAGCGGTATTCGTCCCTGATAGCGTCATAAAAACGTAACATATTGTCGAGCTACGCGCACCTGGGTAACGGTGAAAGGGGAGTGGTTACCCACTCCCCTTTAGTGCGACTTGAATCTGAGTTATTTAATGTACTTCAGAACAGCATCAAGCAGTTGCAGTGCAGCAACAATGAGTTTCAGGATAAGAATGGTGATATCCACGAGGCTCATACGCTCTCCTTTTGGTACAAGGAGCACGGTGCTGGCGTACCTCGCCGCTGCCTGTTGCCAGCACCTTTGTTGACATAACACAGTGTGCTCTCACGGGGGTTAAGGCGCTGACGGCACCACCCGTTTCAGCCAGGACTTTTTTGCGCCGGTTTACTCTGCGGCCCCCGCATAACACATTGCGTACGGTGACATTATAGATAAATGCTGTATAAATGAACAGTATTTTATGGACGTAATGCTATGACTGAATCATACTAAAAAACGTCAAAATTCGTGCCGAAATTGCGTGTTCTTCGTAGAACGCGTATACTTTTTGCGTTGACATAACACAGTGTGTCCAGCGGAAACCAACCGCACAACGCTGATGAAAACCTCGCTCCGGCGGGGTTTTTTGTTTTTGCACAACATACAATGAAACGTGATCGTTGACGCATTTTTACGCAGATGAAAATTTTTCCATTGTCACGCTGAAAAACCTGTGTTTGTATAAATCCTGTTAACCAACAAACAGACAAGGCCCCTAATGAACCCTTCCATGCTGACAGCGACCCTACTAAAAACTGCGCCATCTCGCGCAGTGGTCGTCGTGCGTGTGGTGGTGGTCGTCGGCAATGCGCCGTAGGGTCCGGAACACACGATTCCAAAACCCCGCCGGCGCAAACCGGGCGGGGTTTTTCGTTTAAGAGACCCACCCGGATACGCAGGCCCAGAATAAAAGGACTGGAGCATGGCAAGTTCGGGCATAACATCCAAGCGTACGCGCTTTACGGGCGCAGAATTCATCGTTCATTTCCTGGAGCGCCAGGGCATTACGGTGGTCACCGGTATTCCGGGCGGCTCGATTCTCCCCGTCTACGACGCTTTAAGCCAAAGTACGCAAATCCGTCATATCCTGGCGCGTCACGAACAGGGCGCGGGGTTTATCGCCCAGGGCATGGCGCGAACCGATGGCAAACCTGCCGTGTGTATGGCCTGTAGCGGGCCGGGGGCCACCAACCTGGTGACCGCCATTGCCGATGCGCGACTGGATTCCATCCCGCTGGTGTGTATCACCGGCCAGGTTCCGGCCTCGATGATTGGCACCGACGCCTTCCAGGAAGTCGACACCTACGGCATTGCGATTCCCATCACCAAGCACAACTATCTGGTCCGCCATATCAATGAATTGCCCCAGGTTATGAGCGATGCCTTCCGCATTGCGCAGTCAGGCCGTCCGGGCCCGGTGTGGATAGACATTCCTAAAGATATCCAAACCGCCGTGTTTGAGATTGAATCATTGCCTGCACCGGCTGAAAAAGCACCCGCGCCAGCCTTTAGCACGGAGAGCATCCGCGATGCCGCTGCAATGATTAACGCGGCCAAACGCCCGGTGCTGTATCTTGGCGGCGGAGTCATTAACGCCCCTGAGCGGGTGCGTGAGCTGGTAGAAAAAGCGACGTTGCCCACCACCATGACCCTAATGGCGCTCGGCATGCTGCCAAAAGCGCATCCACTGTCGTTAGGTATGCTGGGGATGCACGGCGCGCGCAGCACCAACTTTATTCTGCAAGAAGCGGATTTATTGATCGTTCTGGGAGCCCGTTTTGATGACCGGGCGATCGGTAAAACTGAGCAGTTCTGCCCGAATGCAAAAATCATCCACGTGGATATCGACCGCGCGGAGCTGGGTAAAATCAAACAGGCGCATGTGGCGATTCAGGCGGATGTAGATGAGGTGCTGGCACAGTTGATCCCGCTGATTGAAGCGCAACCGCGTGAAGCCTGGCATCAGCAGGTGTCCGACCTGCAGCAAGAATTTCCGTGCACCATCCCACAGGAAAAAAATCCGCTCAGCCATTATGGGCTGATTAACGCGGTTGCTGCCTGTGTGGACGACAGCGCGATCATCACCACCGACGTCGGTCAGCATCAGATGTGGGCGGCGCAGGCTTACCCGCTGAACCGTCCGCGCCAGTGGCTGACTTCCGGCGGCCTTGGCACCATGGGGTTTGGCCTGCCTGCGGCAATTGGCGCGGCGCTGGCGAACCCGGATAAAAAAGTGCTGTGCTTCTCCGGCGACGGCAGCCTGATGATGAATATTCAGGAAATGGCCACCGCCAGCGAGAATCAGTTGGATATTAAAATCATCCTGATGAATAACGAAGCGCTGGGGCTGGTGTATCAGCAACAAAGCCTGTTCTACAAACAGGGCGTGTTTGCTGCCACCTATCCGGGGATGATTAACTTTATGCAGATTGCCGCCGGTTTCGGTCTCGAAACCTGCGATTTAAACCACGAAGCCGACCCGCAGGCGGCATTGCAGGCGATTATCGATCGTCCGGGACCGGCGCTGATCCACGTGCGTATCGATGCGGAAGAAAAAGTGTATCCGATGGTGCCGCCGGGCGCGGCAAATACAGAGATGGTGGGGGAATAAGCTATGCAACAGCAGACTCATGACAACGTAATACTTGAACTCACCGTGCGTAACCACCCCGGCGTAATGACTCACGTTTGTGGCCTGTTCGCCCGTCGCGCGTTTAACGTGGAAGGCATTCTCTGTCTACCGATTCAGGACAGCGACCAGAGCCGCATCTGGCTACTGGTCAACGATGACCAACGTCTGGAACAGATGATCAGCCAGATTGATAAACTGGAAGATGTGGTGAAAGTCGCGCGCAACCAGTCCGACCCGTCGATGTTTAACAAGATAAGCGTGTTCTTCGAGTAATCCGTTCAAGGCTTGAACGATGAAGTGTATATCGTTAAGGTAAGCGCCTTTGCCGGAGGGCGGCGTAAACGCCTTATCCGGCCTACCACGGCTCCCGCCCGTAGGCCTGATAAGCGTAGCGTCATCAGGCATCCCACACGCCAGGACAACATTCATGACAACCATTGCACTGATAGACGATCACCTTATCGTCCGCTCCGGCTTTGCGCAGCTGCTGGGGCTTGAACCCGATTTGCAGGTTGTGGCTGAGTTTGGTTCAGGCGCTGAGGCGTTGGCGGGATTGCCTGGCCGCGGTGTGCAGGTGTGCATTTGCGATATTTCGATGCCGGATATCTCCGGGCTGGAGCTGTTAAGCCAGCTCCCTAAAGGGATGGCGACGATTATGCTCTCCGTGCATGACAGCCCGGCGCTGGTGGAACAGGCGCTAAACGCCGGGGCGCGCGGCTTCCTCTCCAAACGCTGTAGCCCCGATGAGTTGATTGCAGCAGTACACACTGTAGCGACCGGCGGCTGCTATCTCACGCCGGATATCGCCGTCAAACTGGCGGCAGGGCGTCAGGATCCGTTGACCAAGCGCGAGCGTCAGGTGGCGGAAAAACTGGCGCAGGGCATGGCGGTGAAAGAGATTGCCGCCGAGCTGGGCCTGTCGCCAAAAACGGTGCACGTGCACCGCGCTAATCTGATGGAAAAACTGAACGTCAGTAACGACGTTGAGCTGGCTCGACGGATGTTTGACGGCTGGCAATGAACACCTTTTTCTCTCGCTTAATCACCGTTGTCGCCTGCTTCTTTATCTTCTCCGCCGCCTGGTTCTGCCTGTGGAGCATTAGCTTGCATCTGGTGGAACGCCCGGAGCTGGCGGTACTGCTGTTCCCGTTTGGCCTGCGGCTGGGGTTGATGCTGCAATGTCCACGTGGCTACTGGCCGGTGCTGCTGGGCGCGGAATGGCTGCTGATTTTCTGGCTGGCGCAGGAAGTGGCGCTGGCGCACTTCCCCCTGTTGATGACCGGTAGCCTGCTGACGCTGCTGCCTGTGACGTTGATCTGGCGCTATCGCCATCAGCGCGACTGGCGTGCCTTGTTGTTGCAGGGGGCGGCGCTGATTGCCGCGGCGCTGTTACAGTCGCTGCCGTGGCTGGGGCAGGGCGAAGTCGCGTGGACTGCGCTGCTGCTGACCCTGACCGGTGGACTGACGCTGGCCCCTATTTGTCTGGTGTTCTGGCACTACCTGACCAGCACTACCTGGCTACCGCTCGGTCCGGCGGTGGTCTCCCAGCCGGTGAACTGGCGTGGGCGACATCTGGTGTGGTACCTGCTGCTGTTCAGCGTCAGCCTGTGGTTGCAGTTGGGTTTGCCGGATGAGCTTTCGCGCTTTACACCGTTTTGCCTGGCGCTGCCGATCATCGCACTGGCCTGGCATTACGGCTGGCAGGGCGCGCTGATTGCCACGCTGATGAACGCCATCGCGCTGATTGCCAGCCAGACCTGGCACGATCATCCCGTTGATTTACTGCTCTCGCTGCTGGCGCAAAGCCTGACCGGGCTGCTGCTCGGTGCGGGGATTCAGCGTCTGCGAGAACTCAACCAGTCGCTGCAAAACGAGCTGGCGCGTAATCATCGGCTGGCAGAACGCTTGCTGGAAACCGAAGAGAGCGTGCGCCGCGATGTGGCGCGCGAACTGCATGACGATATCGGCCAAACCATCACCGCCATTCGCACCCAGGCGGGCATTGTCCAGCGGCTGGCCCCGGAGAATGCGGGCGTGAAGCAAAGCGGGGCGCATATCGAGCAGCTTTCGTTGGGCGTCTACGATTCGGTGCGTCGCCTGCTTGGGCGGTTACGCCCACGCCAGCTCGACGATCTGACGCTGGAACAGGCTATTCGCTCGCTGCTGCGCGAAATGGAACTGGAAAGTCGCGGCATCGTCAGCCATCTCGACTGGCACATCGACGAGTCGGCACTCAGTGAAAGCCAGCGGGTGACGCTGTTTCGCGTCTGTCAGGAAGGGCTGAACAACATTGTGAAACACGCCAACGCCAGCGCGGTGACGCTTCAGGCCTGGCAACAGGACGAGCGGTTAATGTTGGTGATTGAAGATGACGGCTGCGGTCTGCCGCCGGGCTCGAATCAACAAGGATTTGGCCTGACCGGCATGCGTGAGCGCATTACGGCCCTTGGCGGATCGCTCTCGATTTCCTGCACGCATGGCACGCGCGTCAGCGTGTCGTTGCCTCAGCGCTACGTGTAAGGAGCATTGATGCTGACGTTTTTTAAAGCCCCGGCGAATGCGCCGCTTATCACTGATAAACACGAGGTTGATGCCCGTTACCGCTACTGGCGGCGTCATATCCTGCTGACCATCTGGCTTGGCTATGCGCTGTTTTACTTCACGCGTAAAAGCTTCAACGCCGCGGTGCCCGATATCCTTGCCAGCGGCGTACTCACCCGCAACGATATTGGCCTGCTGGCAACGCTGTTTTACATCACCTATGGCTTGTCGAAGTTTGTCTCCGGTATCGTCAGCGACCGCTCCAACGCCCGCTATTTTATGGGTATCGGGCTGATTGCCACCGGGGTGGTAAACATCCTGTTTGGCTTTTCCACTTCGCTGTGGGCGTTTGCCGTACTGTGGGCGCTGAATGCCTTCTTCCAGGGCTGGGGGTCGCCGGTGTGCGCCCGTCTGTTGACGGCCTGGTACTCGCGTACTGAACGCGGCGGCTGGTGGGCGCTGTGGAACACCGCGCATAACGTTGGTGGGGCGTTAATTCCGATGGTGATGGCCGCCGCTGCGCTGCACTACGGCTGGCGTGCCGGGATGATGATTGCCGGGACGATGGCGATTGTGGTTGGCATTTTCCTCTGCTGGCGACTGCGTGACCGCCCGCAGGCCATCGGCTTACCGCCGGTTGGCGACTGGCGGCACGACGAGCTGGAAATCGCCCAACAGCAGGAAGGGGCGGGGCTGACCCGCAAAGAGATCCTCACTAAATACGTGCTGCTGAACCCGTATATTTGGCTGCTGTCGCTGTGCTATGTGCTGGTGTACGTGGTGCGTGCGGCGATCAACGACTGGGGCAATCTGTACATGTCGGAGACGCTGGGCGTTGATTTGGTCACCGCTAATACGGCGGTCACCATGTTCGAACTGGGCGGATTTATCGGTGCGCTGGTGGCGGGTTGGGGATCGGACAAACTGTTTAACGGCAATCGGGGGCCGATGAACCTGATTTTTGCCGCCGGGATTTTGCTCTCAGTCGGCTCACTATGGCTGATGCCGTTTGCCAGCTATGTGATGCAGGCGGCGTGCTTCTTCACCACCGGATTCTTTGTCTTTGGCCCGCAGATGTTGATCGGCATGGCGGCGGCGGAGTGCTCGCACAAAGAGGCGGCGGGCGCGGCAACCGGGTTTGTTGGGCTGTTCGCTTATCTCGGCGCATCGCTCTCCGGCTGGCCGCTGGCAAAGGTGATGGAAGTCTGGCACTGGACCGGGTTCTTCGTGGTGATCGCCATTGCGGCGGGTATTTCCGCACTATTGTTGCTGCCGTTTTTAAACGCTCAGGCGCCGCGCAACGTCAGCGAAGCGTGATGCACCTCACCTTTTTGCCCTGAGTGGGGCAAAACTAAGAAATTTTCCCGGTTCCGCCTGGACGCTGTCTCAGGCGTCTCTGCCGACTGATTTTTACAATGCCTGCTATTCGCAGGTATAAAAATTAGCTCGGGAGTGTCCTATGCTGGCCTTTCTAAACCAGGTGCGCAAGCCGACCCTGGATTTGCCGCTCGATGTGCGGCGCAAAATGTGGTTCAAGCCGTTCATGCAGTCTTATCTGGTGGTTTTCATCGGCTACCTGACCATGTACCTGATCCGCAAAAACTTCAACATCGCGCAGAACGACATGATCACCACCTACGGGCTGAGCATGACGCAGCTGGGGATGATTGGCCTGGGCTTCTCCATCACCTATGGCGTGGGTAAAACGCTGGTCTCCTACTACGCTGACGGCAAAAACACTAAGCAGTTCCTGCCGCTGATGTTGATCCTCTCGGCCATCTGTATGCTCGGCTTTAGCGCCAGCATGGGGCCGGGCACAACCAGCTTGTACCTGATGATCGCCTTCTACGCGCTGAGCGGTTTCTTCCAGAGTACCGGCGGCTCGTGCAGCTATTCGACCATCACCAAATGGACGCCGCGCCGTAAACGTGGTTCCTACCTCGGTATGTGGAACATCTCCCATAACCTCGGCGGTGCGGGTGCGGCAGGCGTGGCGCTGTTCGGTGCTAACGTGCTGTTCGACGGCCACGTCATTGGGATGTTTATCTTCCCGTCGATTATCGCGCTGATCGTGGGCTTTATCGGCCTGCGCTTTGGTAGCGACTCTCCGGAATCTTACGGCCTCGGTAAAGCAGAAGAACTGTTTGGCGAAGAGATCAGCGAAGAGGACAAAGAGACCGAAGAAAACGAAATGACCAAATGGCAGATCTTTGTTGAGTACGTGCTGAAAAACAAAGTGATCTGGCTGCTGTGCTTCTCCAACATCTTCCTGTACGTGGTGCGTATCGGTATCGACCAGTGGTCTACCGTGTATGCCTTCCAGGAGCTGAAACTCTCTAAAGAGGTGGCAATTCAGGGGTTCACCCTGTTTGAAGTGGGCGCGCTGGTCGGCACGCTGCTGTGGGGCTGGCTGTCGGATCTGGCGAACGGTCGTCGCGCACTGGTAGCCTGTGTCGCGCTGGCATTAATTATCGCCACGCTCGGTGTTTATCAGCACGCCAGCAACCAGTACGTTTACCTGGCTTCCCTGTTTGCCCTCGGCTTCCTGGTGTTTGGTCCGCAGCTGTTGATCGGCGTGGCGGCAGTCGGTTTTGTGCCGAAAAAAGCGATCGGCGCGGCCGATGGGATTAAAGGCACATTCGCGTATCTGATCGGTGACAGCTTCGCTAAGCTGGGTCTGGGGATGATTGCCGATGGGACGCCAGTCTTCGGCCTGACCGGCTGGGCGGGCACCTTCGCCGCGCTGGACACCGCCGCTATCGCTTGTATCTGCCTGATGGCTATCGTGGCCGTCTTCGAAGAACGTAAAATCCGTCGCGAGAAAAAAATTCAGCAGTTAAACATCGCTTAAGTGTGTAGGGGGCTTTTTTATGCCTTATGCGCCGTCCGGAATAGCGTTGACACGTTCGGCCGTCGACAGAGATGAATTTGCCGCTATGATGGGCGTCCTGTCGGGTAAGGGATGTGCGCATGATTTGGATAATGCTGGCCACGTTGGTGGTTGTTTTTATTGTCGGTTTTCGGGTGCTGACGTCCGGGGCGCGGCGTGCGGTTCGCCGGTTGAGCGAGCGTCTGGGTATTGATGTGATGGCGGTAGAATCGATGACCGATCAGATGGGAAAAGTGCAGGGTGAGGCGTTTTTACAGTACCTCCACCGACCTGACGAATCGCATCTGCAAAATGCCGCACAGGTGCTGTTGATCTGGCAAGTCGTCATTGTCGACGGTAGTGAGCAGAATCTGCTGCAGTGGCATCGTTTGCTGCAAAAAGCCCGGTTGGCCGCGCCAATTACCGACGCCCAGGTGCGTCTGGCGCTCGGTTTTTTGCGTGAAATGGAGCCAGACCTGCAGGAGATAAATGCATTTCAAATGCGCTACAACGCCTTTTTCCTGCCTGAAGATGGTGTGCACTGGCTACACTGATATCAGATTTGTGATGATGGCTATTTGGCATCGCCGTCCGGCGGTGAAAGTTGTTAAAACGTTAAATTCGTCACATTTTTAATGTTACACTGCGTAACTTTTCTACAATAATCCTACGCAGGTTACAAAATTGAGTGACGTTATTGAACAAAAATCCCGCGCAGAGGTGAATACCCGACCTAACTGGTCGGCGGTATTTGCCGTCGCGTTCTGTGTTGCCTGCCTGATAACCGTTGAGTTCTTGCCGGTCAGTTTGCTGACGCCGATGGCGCAGGACCTAGGCATTTCAGAAGGTGTTGCCGGGCAGTCGGTCACCGTGACGGCCTTTGTCGCCATGTTTGCCAGCTTGTTTGTCACGCAAATCATTCAGGCGACAGATCGTCGCTATGTGGTGATCCTGTTCTCAGTGCTGCTGACGCTCTCCTGCCTGCTGGTCTCGTTCGCCAACTCTTTTGCGCTGCTACTGGTGGGCCGTGCCTGTTTGGGGCTGGCGCTGGGCGGATTCTGGGCGATGTCGGCGTCGCTGACTATGCGTCTGGTTCCCGCGCGTACGGTGCCGAAGGCGCTGTCGGTTATCTTCGGCGCGGTCTCTATTGCTCTGGTGATTGCTGCACCGTTGGGGAGTTTTTTAGGCGGTATTATCGGCTGGCGTAACGTGTTTAATGCTGCGGCGGTAATGGGAGTGCTGTGCACCATTTGGGTGGTGAGATCGCTGCCTTCGCTGCCCGGTGAGCCGTCGCACCAGAAACAAAATATGTTCAGCCTGCTCCAGCGTCCGGGCGTGATGGCCGGCATGATCGCCATCTTTATGTCCTTTGCCGGACAGTTTGCCTTCTTTACCTATATTCGCCCGGTGTATATGAATCTGGCGGGATTTGATGTGGATGGCCTGACGTTGGTGCTGCTGAGCTTTGGTATTGCCAGTTTTGTGGGTACGTCGCTCTCGTCGATGATTTTGAAGCGCTCGGTGAAACTGGCGTTAGCCGGTGCACCGCTGGTGCTGGCGCTCAGCGCGCTGATCCTGATTTTTTGGGGCAGTGACAAAGTGGTCGCCGCGGGTATTGCGATTGTTTGGGGGCTGGCGTTTGCGCTGGTGCCGGTGGGATGGTCGACGTGGATCACCCGCTCGCTGGCCGATCAGGCAGAAAAAGCCGGATCCGTCCAGGTCGCCGTGATCCAGCTTGCCAATACCTGTGGGGCTGCGGTGGGAGGCTATGCGCTTGATAACCTCGGACTGCTGTCGCCCCTGATGCTCTCCGGCAGCCTGATGCTGCTGACGGCGCTAGTGGTGGCAGCGAAAGTGCGCATAAAGGGTATGCAATGATCCCAATATTCATTGCGGGACCGTCTACGTAGGCCGGATAAGGCGTTAACGCCGCCCTCCGGTATCGTGCCCGGTGGCGCGGTGCTTACCGGGCCTACGTAACGACGATAATGCATGATTCCTTATCAGAACCACGCTTCCCACATTGCGCCGAGGTTGAAGTCGTCCAGGGTTTCGTCTTTCGTGCCGTTGACGCGCGCGGTGCGGTCGTTGTCCACTTTGCCGCCTGTCACGTAGAAGCGCAGCATGGGGCGGAATTCGGGTCCCATGGCGATCGACATGTTCTGCGACAGCGTCAGCTTCCAGCCGCTGTTATCCCCGCCGTTGTCGTAATCTACGCGCTGATAGCCCGCTTCCAGCCAGGTGGAGTGAACGTCGTTCCAGAAGTACATCGGGCGTACAATTGCGCCGTAGTTCTTACGGTTATCACTTTTATCTGCGCTGTTGTCGTAGTCATGGAACGCCAGCAGGTATTCCACCTGCGCCTGGCGGGTAAACTTATGGCTCCCTTCGAAGCTGGCGTAAACCGTGGTCAGGTCGTCGGTTTTGTTGTAGACGCTGTTGTCTGAGTTATCCGAATAACGGGCGATCACCTTGTTCACGCCGCTGTCGTTGGTGTGGCTCAGCACAAAAGCGCCCTGCCAGGCTTTCAGACGGTCATCGCTCTCGACGGCCTTGGAGTCAAAGCCATAGTTGGCGTAGATCTCCAGGTCCAGCGGGCCGAGCTTCATATTGTGGATTTTTGACGTCACCGCGTAATTACCCTTATCGCCGGTGCCGGAGCCGCCGGTACAGGTAATGCGTGAAGGGTTGGCTTCGTCTTCCATGACTTCCGGGCTACACGATTCGACGGCGGCGACGGTGGCAACATCAAACTGTACGCCGCCAATGTCGAAGTTCTTCACCCCGGCGCCCTGGCCGTCGTGGTTCATCCAGAAGTAGTCGTTGATACCCTGTTGTGGACGCTGATGGAAGTCACGACCGGCCCAGATGTAGGCGTTCGGATTGGACTCCAGCACGTTGGTCACGCCCGCGTAGGCTTTTTTGAGGTTAACTTCGTCGCCCCAGTGGTCAATCATCACGTTGATATCCCAGATTGCGCCGTTGTCGCTTTTGAACGCTTTGGAGAGCTGGAATTCGCCACCGTTGCCTTCGTTACCCAGACGACCAATCGCGGATGCACCGTTATAGGACCCGTCAACGCCAACGTATTTCTGATCGCCACTCTGGAAGTGCGCGCCGTAACGGGCGTAGCCGCTGAACTTCACGCCGAACGGTATCGCCATATCCGGCGACTGCGCCGCGCTTTGCGGTTCGTTAATCACATCGGTTTTCTTCGCCACGGCAGCGTCCATTTTCGCCTGGCGTTCCGCCAGCGCTTTATCGACGGCTTTGGCGACGATGGCGTCGATTTGTTCCTGCGTAAATTCCTGTGCGAGCACAGAAATTGGGCACAGCGCAGCCACGACCGCCATGGCTAATGGAAGTTTTTTTATGTTCATGGTTATCTCATTTGACACTTAACCCTTCAGGTTGCCATTGGCATTCTGAATAAGCGTGTGTATTCATTTATTTTAAGATAATAACCATCCCGTCTCGGTTGAATTTGCTATCACCAAAACAAGTTGATTTGTTTGTTTTTTAATAGGTACAGAAATGATTTATTTAGTCGTAATAAATACTCCGTTCAGAAAGTGTTATTTAGAAACTAACGTTGATACAGATGAATGATTTCTTCTGACAGTTCGCGGGCTAATAGCGACGTCATTAAGTGGTCCTGCGCATGCACCATAATTAATGTCATTGGTTGCCGGGCTTCCCCGGCGTCCTGTTCGATCAATTTGGTTTGCATGTGGTGAGCCTGACGGGCATAGCCGTCAGCCTCACGAAGCAGGCTTTTCGCTTCGTCAATGTTCCCGGCGCGCGCGGCGTGCAGCGCTTCGAAGCACAGGCTGCGTGACTGCCCGGCATTGACGATGATTTCCATTACTGCTTCTTCTAATGCAATCATGATGCTCTCTTTTTAATCGAATCCATTATTGGCGGCAGTTTTCGTAAACCACTCGCCGCTCTTTTTCACTGTACGTTTTTGCGTGGCTAAATCTAACTGGACAAAACCGTAGCGGTTTTTATATCCGTTAAGCCATGACCAATTATCAATAAAGGTCCACATATGGTAACCAAGGCAATGACAACCCTCGTTAATGCCTTTATGCAGCCATTTAAGATGTTCCGAGACAAACTCAATACGGTAAATGTCGTTAATCTGATTGTCCTGAATAAAACGCTGCTCGTTTTCTACACCCATGCCATTTTCAGAAATAAAACAGCGCGGGTTGCCATAATTATCACGCAGATTCGTAATAATATCGTAAATGCCCGGCTCATAGATTTCCCAGCCACGGTACGGATTCATTTTACGTCCCGGCATTTCGTAATAATCAAACAGCGACTCTGGCATAAACGGCGCGTCAGGATTGACGGCGCTATCGCGGCATTTCACCCGGCGTGGTTGGTAGTAGTTAATGCCCAACAGGTCGATTTTACCCTCGGCGATGAGCTGGCTGTCGCCGGGCTGGCAGGCCGGTAGTTGATCGTACTGTTTCAACAGTTCCACCAGGTCCGCCGGATATTCGCCTTTTAATACCGGATCGAGGAAGCTGCGGTTAAACAGCAGATCCGCATGGTGTGCGGCTTTCACATCCGCCGGATTTTGCGAGCGCGGATAAGACGGCGTTAAATTCAGCACTACGCCGATTTCACCGTCATAGTTGCCAGCGCGATACGCACGGACCGCCGTCGAATGCGCCAGTACGGTGTGGTAAGCCACGGTTGCCGCACGTTTGAAATCCACCACGTTCGGGTAGTGGAAGTCATACAGATAGCCGCCTTCTACCGGGACAATCGGTTCGTTGAAGGTGAACCAGTGCTTCACCCGATTGCCGAACAATGTAAAACACGTCTGGGCGTAGCGGCCAAAGGCTTCCACAACTTCACGATTTTCCCAGCCGCCTTTCTCCTGCATGACCATTGGCATATCGAAGTGAAACAGGGTGATAAAGGGCGTGATACCCTGCGCCAGCAGTTCGTCAATGACGTTGTTATAGAAATCGACCGCTTCGGGATTGACCTCGCCGGTGCCGTCCGGGATCAGACGCGACCAGCTCAAGGATGTACGAAAGCTGTTGTGCTGTAGCTGTTTCAGCAGTGCGATGTCCTGTTTCCAGTGTTGATAAAAACCGGAGGTGTCTGCCGGGCCAACCCCCTGATGGAAACGGCCTGGCTGACGGTCGAACCACACGTCCCATGTGGTCTGGCTTTTACCGCCGTTCAGGCTATCCCCTTCGGTTTGCAGCGCTGAGCAGGCACTGCCCCACCAGAAGTTTTCAGGAAAACGGTATCTCATTGTTCTGACTCCTTGATTCATTATGAGTTGCTACGGGCAGCGTTCGTTACGGAGACGGCATCCTGGGCTTTTTGCTCTTCGGATTTCATCAAAGAACGTTCGTACGCACGCAGGAAAGGCAGGTACATCAGCGCCGACATTGCCATGCAGATAAAGCACATCACCACCGGACTTAATGCCCAGTTCGCAGCCCAGGATGCCCCAATTGGCGCTGGCGTGGTCCACGGGGTTAACGACACGACCTGGGCTATCCAGCCGAGCTTGGTAGCGCTATAGGCCAGTACGGCGTTGATCATTGGAACGCAGACGAACGGGATGAACAGCATCGGGTTCATGATGATCGGCGCACCAAACAGAATAGGCTCATTAATATTAAAGAAACTAGGCACAATTCCCATTTTGCCGATGGTGCGCAGGTGGGCGACGCGGCTGCGCAGTAGCAGGAACGCCAGCGGTAAGGTTGAGCCCACGCCGCCAATCAACAGGTAGTGATCCCAGAAGCCTTGCAGATAAACGTGCGGTAGCGCCGCACCTGCCGCCAGTGCCGCCTGGTTAGCGGACAGGTTTGCCATCCAGAATGGGTTCATGATGCCGGTGACAATCAGTGCGCCGTGGATTCCCGCAAACCAGAAAATCTGGCACAGCAGGACGGAAAGCAGAATCGCCGGCAGCGAATCAGAGGCGGAAACCAGCGGTTCCAACAGGTGCATAATCGCCTGCGGAATGATCATCCCGGTTTGTGCTTCGATAAACAGGTTCAGCGGATGCAGGGTGGCAATTACCACCAGCACCGGAATCAGGATCTCAAATGAACGCGCGACGCCGGTCGGCACTTCTTTCGGCAGGCGGATTGTCACGTTATTCTGCTTCAGCCAGGCATACACGCGAGTGGAATAAATGGCGGTAATCAGGGCGGTAAAAATTCCCTGACCGGAAAGATACTGGGTCGAGATTTTTCCGTCGGCATAAGGCGCTGCTACCAGCAGAAACGCCATAAAAGCCAGCAGCCCGGACATAATTGGGTCGAGATTAAACTGACGGCCAAGGCTGGCGCCAATGCCAACGGAGATGAAGAACGTCATAACACCCATGCTGAGGTTGAACGGCAGCATTAACTGTTCACGGTAGGTGGCAGAAAAGTCGAGCCAGCCACGGGCAAAGCTGTTGGTGGTTTCGGCAGAGAACGGAGGGAAAATAAACACCAGCATGAACGAGCCGATGATCATAAACGGCAGCGCCGCCGTAAAACCGTCACGAATCGCAATCACATACTTTTGCTGCCCCAGTTTTCCGGCGAGCGGGGTGATGGATTGTTCAATGACGGCAACCATTGACTGATATAACGAACTCATATTGATACCTTTCTAGTGTGCCGCTTCAATCAGCGACAGGGCATAATCCAGCACTTTGTCACCGCGTTGCATACCGTAATCCATCATATCTATGGCTTTTACGGGTACACCCTGGGTGGCAGCCTTTTCTGAGAGCGTAGTAAGCATGTACTTTACCTGGGGGCCGAGCAGCACCACCTGATAATTTGGAAACTGTGTGTCAAATTCGGCAACACCGTATGCATCAATCTTCACGGGCAACCCGCGCGTTTCCGCTTCTTCAACCATTTTGCGAACCAGCATGCTGGTGGACATCCCTGCAGAGCAACACAACATAATCCTGAACATGGTGAACCATCCTTTAAATGTAAAAACATATTGCGAGTCTGATTTGATATCATACGGAAACCGGTTTCCATCCATCGCAAACAGAGCTGTGACGGCCATCAAGATCTTATTGTTATAAGGCTAATTATTTGAATCTGGCTCACGAAATTCGGCAATTTGATCTCTTTTTGAGTCAAAATGGAAAATCGGTTTCCATGAAAAACGGAAACAGATATACTGCGAGTGGCGATTATTTAAGCCAGTGTTAAATACAGGAAGGAAAGGGCCAGGCGGGTCCTGTCAGGGGAGAATGATGTCTACTATCAACGATGTATCGCGTCTGGCCGGGGTGTCAAAGGCCACGGTGTCACGCGTGTTGAGCGGTTCACGTGGTGTCAAAGAGGCCAGCCGTCTTGCCGTGCTGAAAGCGGTGGATGAACTGAACTATCGCCCGAACGTGATTGCACAGTCGCTGCTGAGTCAGTCTACCGGCTGTATTGGGGTGATTTGCGCGCAGGATAACATTAACCAGACTACCGGCTATCTCTACGCGCTGGAAAAACACCTTAGCCAGCATCAAAAGCATCTGCTGCTGCGTTTTGCCAATAGCAAAGCGGAAGTGATGAACGCCCTGGATGAATTAAGCTGTGGGTTGTGCGATGACGTATTGATTATTGGCGCGCGGTTCCCGCTGAGCATTAGCCAGGAGAATGTCATTCTGGTGGATTGCCTGGACTCTGGCGATGACGTCAACAGCATTCAGTTTGATCACGCGTTTGCTACCGAAACAGCCTGTAACTACCTGATAAGCCAGAACCGACGCCAGATTGCACTGATCCACCCGGACGGTATGGGGTTCTCGGATCAGGTGCTGCTGGGCTACAAGCATGCGCTGGAAAAAAACTTCCTGCCGTTTAACCGCAATCTGGTGTTTATGGAAGCCACGTCGTCCTCCGTGGCATTGCAGGAGCTGCTCAATAACGCGTCAACGCTCAATTTTAACGCGCTGCTGGTGGCGGACGAACAGCAGGCCCAGCGGGTTATCCCACAGCTGCAGGCGTTTAATAAATCGGTACCGGGAGACATTATGGTCTTTAGCCTGGCTGGTTCGCTGCATCTGCCGGGCATTCCAACTATCCCGGCCATTGAGTATTCAATGGATGCGATGGCGGCACGCATTGTCAGTTGGCTGAACGAGAAAACCCAGAACGTGCTGGGTTCATACGTGCTGCGTGGCGACCTCATTATTCCTCAGCGTTAACCGTCTTAATCAGGCGTGAAGCCATGCGCTTCACGCCTAGATATCCGGGCATTCCACTTTGCCCAGCGCATCCCAGTAGTTATTCTGATTACTCCTCTGTATTGCCAAAATGGCCTCGCGAATGTGCTGCTGATTACGCGTATCAGACATAATCGTTTTTTCCCATACTTCATCCGACGGCGACCCTTGTGGGGTACAAATTTTGCGTAAGTCCTTTAATACGGTGTTTTTTTCGTGAACTGCCTGTAGAGAACCGTAAGCCGAGTCGGCCTGCGCCAGACCCGGCAGCGTGAAAAGGACGGCAATAATCGGAAAAACGGCTCGTTTCATGATAATAATCCTTGTTGTCGATGCGCATCATCTCAAGAGTAAGTGTAGACGCCATAAGGCTCACTCATCAGCCTGTGTTAATGTCTAAAACCAAATCAGACAGAAGTTGTAGTTTTTCAGGAGGATAGAATGCAGATACAGATTACGGATACGGTTACTGAAGACGATCAAAACGCGCTGCTTACTGGCCTGCGGGCTTACAACTTCCCGTTCCTGAAAACGAGCAATTTCGGCGATTTGGCGGTCTATTGGCGCAATGAACACAATGAAATACAGGGTGGGCTGATCGGCAAAATCAAAGGTGAATGGCTGTGTATCGAGTTTTTGTGGATGCATGAATCCCTGCGTAAAGGGGGTTATGGCACGAAGCTGATTCAGGCAGCAGAACAGACGGCTCGCGAGAGAGGATGTCTGCATGCGCTGGTTGATACCCTGAGTTTCCAGGCGCTACCTTTTTATCAAAAGAACGGCTACCAGCTGCAATTAACCCTCGAAAATTTTCCGGAGCAAGGTGCCGCACGCCACTATTTATCGAAAACGTTTTGACGACCGTCACAGCCGGTTATGCGTTTCAGCAGCCCGTGTAGGCCCGGTAAGCGTTAGCGCCTCTGGGCATTTTTGCGAACATCATTCCCTGAAAATGAATACATTACAGTAGTGTGTATTTATCTCCCAAAGCACCTCGCAGGCTTAAACGTTTCCTGATGTGGATTATGCGATAGGCGAGTAAGGTCCCGTCATCTTGTACTGTAGGTGATGGATCGCCATGAAAAAAAGCACGACATCCACGCCGCATGATGCGGTGTTTAAAAGGTTTTTAGCCCACCCGGAAACGGCGAGGGATTTCCTGGATATTTGGCTTCCTGAATCGCTACGCGACCTTTGCAAGCTGGACACGCTGAAGCTTGAATCCGGCAGTTTTGTAGAGGAAGACCTGCGGGCCAGCTATTCCGATGTACTGTGGTCTCTGCAAACAACGAAGGGTAATGGCTACATCTATGCGCTGATTGAACATCAAAGTTCGCCGGATGCCCACATGGCATTTCGACTGATGCGCTATGCCATTGCCGCGATGCAGCGTCATCTCGACGCCGGGTATAAAACGTTGCCCCTGGTGGTGCCGATACTTTTTTACCATGGTGTGGAAAGCCCATATCCCTTTTCGCTAAGTTGGCTGGATGAATTTGCCGAGCCAGAGATAGCGCGGCAACTTTATGATGCGCCTTTTCCGTTGGTGGACATCACCGTGGTGTCTGATGATGAGATTATGCAGCATCGGCGGATGGCTCTGCTGGAGCTTGTTCAAAAGCATATCCGTGAGCGCGACCTGACGCTTCTGGTGGATAAACTGACGGTCCTGCTTGTTAAGGAACACGCTAATGACAGCCAGATAGAAACGCTGTTTAATTACTTGCTACAGTCTGGTAGTGCGACCCGTTTTGAGGTGTTTATCCGCAGGCTTGCCGGGCGCGTTCCCCAACACAAGGAGAGATTAATGACGATTGCAGAATGCTTACGTGAGTCGGGGAGAAAAGAAGGAAAGCTTGAAGGAAAACAGGAAGGAAAGCAGGAAGGAAAGCAGGACGAAGCGTTGCGGATTGCACATGCCATGCTTGAAAAGGGTATCGATCGCGACCTGGTGCTACTGATTACCGGGCTATCCATTGAAGAGCTTATGGAACACTCCGACTAATCTCTCTTATTTCCGTTATGCCTTTTTCTTCTTGCTGATGCTTTTTCGTTTTATAAACCGCAGCGGCCTTCCCGCTATAGTCATTTCATTACTCCATGGGCGGTTATTTCAAAAGGATAAAAACGTGAAGCTGAAGATAGCGCATTTAGGGGCCGGAGCCGCGGTATTGCTGGCGGGATTATTGCTGGCAGGTTGCGACCAGCAAAGCAGTGATACAAAACACATTAAAGTCGGCGTGATTAACGGCGCAGAGCAGGATGTGGCGGAAGTCGCGAAGAAGGTGGCCAAAGAGAAGTACGGACTCGATGTTGAGCTGGTGGGATTTAGTGGTTCGTTATTGCCTAATGATGCAACTAATCAGGGTGAGTTGGATGCCAATGTCTTCCAGCATCGTCCGTTCCTGGATCAGGATAATAAAGCGCATAACTATACGCTGGTGGCGGTGGGCAATACCTTTGTCTTCCCGATGGCCGGTTATTCGAAAAAAATCAAAACGGTCGATCAACTGCAAGACGGTGCGACGATTGCGATACCTAACGATCCCACTAACCTCGGGCGTGCGCTGTTGCTGCTGCAAAAAGAAAAATTAATCACGCTGAAAGAGGGAACCGGTCTGCTGCCGACGGCGCTGGATATCACCGATAACCCGCGTCATCTGACTATTATGGAGCTGGAAGGCGCGCAGTTGCCGCGCGTGCTGGACGATCAGAAAGTAGACGTGGCGATCATCAGTACCACCTACATTCAGCAAACCGGACTTTCGCCAGTACATGACAGCGTGTTTATCGAAGATAAAAACTCGCCGTACGTGAATATCCTGGTGGCGAGAGAAGACAATAAAAATGCCGAGAACGTAAAAGAGTTCCTGCAATCTTATCAGTCTCCGGAAGTCGCAAAAGCGGCGGAAAAAATCTTTAACGGCGGCGCGGTACCTGGCTGGTAATACCCCTCTGTAGCCGCGCCGCTCGGTGTTATACCGTTCGGACGCGGCGACGGGAATCCATTGAAATCAGCACTACAGAAGAGAGGATCAGCAGCGTGCCCAGCCAGTCAGGTAGGGTAAACGTAATCCCTAACAATAACAGCGACAACAGGGCGCTGCTCAACGGTTCCGCACAGCTCAAAATACTCGCTTTCGGTCCGCCAATCATCTGCGCGCCTTTCAGATACAGGCTAAACGTTAGCGATGTGCCGATCACCACCAGATAGAAAAACGCCAGAATCAAACTGCCATTGACCACGAAGTCCGTTCCCTCTCCGGCATAGAACGGGAGCAGGATCAGGCCACCTATCAACATACTCCAGCCAACGATCGGCAGCGTACCGTAACGGGCGATAAGCGTAGAGGGATAGGTGGTATAGAACGCGGCGGCAAAGGCGGAGGCGATCCCCCAGAACAGCGCGGCAGGTGAAATAGACAGCGAGGTTGGGTTGCCGTGAGTCACCAGCAGGAATGTGCCGATAAGTGAAGTCAGAATGGCGGTGAGCACTAAAATGCCGGGTCGCGCTTTACGCGCTACGGAGAACCACGCCACGATAATAGTTGGTGACAAAAATTGCAGTACCGTTGCGGTGGCGGCGTTGGATTTTTCAATGGTCAGTAGAAAAGTCAGCTGTACGGTGAGCGCGCCGACCACAGAAAAGATCAGCAGACTGATGGCATCTTTGCGGTTTTTGATGATCGAAAAGACTTTGTCGCCGTGCACAAACGAGAGCATCAGCAGAATGAGTCCGGCGAAAATCAGGCGCGTCATGGTTAAAAACGGCGACGACATCTGGCTTTGCTCCATGATGTACTGCGCGCAAACGCCCGAACTTCCCCATAATACGGCGGCAATCAGGACGTTCATCATCCCTCTTCTGGTGGAACTCATTATTCCCTCGGCATGGTTGTATTGTCTTATTTGTGTGCAGGTATCATATCAGAGATGGTATGGATCTCTGCCTGCACATCCGCCTTCAGCCAGTCATTAAAGATTTTCACCTCAGGGCGCATAGCCGCGTGCTGTGGCGTGACGATGTAGTATAACCATGCCAGAGGCCAGCGGACGTTGGGATGAAGCTGGACCAGTTGTCCGTCAGTAAGAAGTTGTTGCACCAGCGCGAGGCGCACAATGGCCACACCCTGACCACTGAGTGCTGCCAGAATCACGGTGGCGGTGGAGTTGATGTGCAGCCCGCTTTCGCGTGCGGCGGGAGCATGGGTAGCATTCAGAACATCATCCCAGGACGGAAAATTGGCACCGTGGTGGGGGGTATCATCATGGATCAGCTTCTGTGTGGCCAACCATTCACCACAGGATATTTTTTCTGTTGGCACGAGGAGCGGGCTGCAGACCAGAACGGCCTCTTCATCCATCAACCTGGTTTTGTTGACTCCTGGCCAGTCACCTTTTCCGCAGCGCACACCCAAATCCGCTTCGCCGTGGGCGACATCCATTAATTTTTCCGTCACGTTCAGGCGTAGTTCGATGTTTTCATGCGCCTGCGAGAAACGGTTGAGACGACTCATCAGCCAGTTCATTACCAGTACCTGAGAGGCGGTGATGATTACCACCGAGCGTGCCCGACGACCGCGCAGTTTATTCAGCCCGGATTCGAGGTTATCCAGTCCTTGGGTAATGTCGCGTAATGCGTCCTGCGCTTCACTAACCAGCGTGAGGCGCTCTTTACCTGAACGGGATCGGTGTAACAGCGGATGGCCCACCCAATCTTCCAGTGCGCGTACCAACTGTCCGACTGCGGCGGGCGTTACGCCCAACTCCTGCGCAGCGCCGGTAAAGCTGCCATGGCGGGCGGTGGCCTCAAAGGCGTGCAGCCATTTTAGTCGATTAAGTAAACGCATCTGGTTCTGTTCCTTCTGATTGGCAGTTCTCAGTATACGCCTGCGAGATAGATTTTCTTTCTGGTGTCGCTATTTCTTCTCATTCGTCATCACCTCTGCCGGGTGGCATCTTTAGCGCATCAAGGAATTTTTGAAACGAGGTTAACGATGAAAGCATTATTTGCCGGACAAAAACTGTTAGTGGTGGGCGGGACCAGTGGGATGGGACTTGAAACTGCGAAACTGATCCTGAAAGAGGGTGGACGTGTGGTGCTGGTCGGTAATCGTGCCGATAAAGCTGAGCAGGCGCGTCAGGCGCTGGCGGCAATGGGTGATGTCGCGGTCATTGCCGCGGATCTGATGTCAGAAGCCGGAATGCACCAGGTGATGGATACGGTGAATACCGAACACCGCGACATCAGCCTGCTGGTCAATGCGGCCGGGGTTTTCTTGCCGAAACCATTTATTGAACATGAGGTTGCGGATTATGATCTGTACATGAGCCTCAACCGCGCAATGTTCTTCATTACCCGGGATGTGGTGCGCAATATGGTGGCGGCAAAGATAAATGGTGCCATTGTGAATATTGGTTCGATGTGGGCAAAACAAGCGATAGCGGCGACGCCCTCTTCGGCCTACTCGATGGCAAAAGCGGGCCTGCATGCCTTAACGAAAAATCTGGCCATTGAACTGGGGGGCTGCGGTATTCGCGTTAATGCCGTTTCTCCAGCGGTGGTACACACGCCTATCTATGAAGGGTTTATTCCGAAAGAGGATGTGCAGGGGGTGATGAGCAGCTTTGATAGCTTCCATCCGACAGGCCGGGTTGGGACGCCAGTTGACGTTGCAGAAACCGTCGCATTCCTGCTTTCTGATAGAGCGGGTTGGGTGACCGGGGCTGTCTGGGATGTGGATGGCGGTGTGATGGCGGGGCGTAATGCCTGACTGAATATCCCCCGTGTGGCGGGGGATTTCATCAAGAGATTAAGGCGCAATCGGCGTCAGATAATCCAGACGCAGCGGCTCGGCCAGCAGATCGTTCATTTGCAGGATAAACGTCTGGAAATGCGGCAGGGCAATATGGTCGTCCAGACCGGCCTGACCCCGCCAGGATTCGCGCACGTAAAACACATCCGGCGTATCGCGCAGTTGAAACAGCGCATACTCTATATTGCCCGGTTCCCGACGCGTGGGCATCAGTAAGGCCTGCAGTGCCTGTTTCAGGGCGTCGGTTTTCCCATGTTTGGCTTTCAGTACCGCAATAATAGAAATCACTTCAGTGTCAGACATATTAAAACCCCTCCAGAACAATTTTGCCTACCGCACGACCGGTTTCAATTTGCGCATGGGCTTTTTGTAAGTTCGCCGCAGAAATAGTGCCCAAATGCTCGCCCAGAGTAGTACGGATCGTCTGACAGTCGATCAGTTGCGCCACGCGGGTCAGTAGCTGGTGCTGGGCAATGATGTCATGGGTTTCGAACATTGAACGGGTAAACATAAATTCCCAATGCAGTGAAATGCTTTTTGCTTTTAGCGGACGAGCATCAAGGAATTCTGGGTCGTCAATCAGTGCCAGTTTGCCCTGTGGGGCCAGGGCGCTAATAATCTGCTGATAGTGCTGTTCGGTATTATTCAGGCTGGCAACGTGTGTGACCTCTTTAACTCCAATTCGTGCCAGCTCTTCGGTCAGTGGTTTACTGTGATCGATCACATGATGCGCACCTGCTTCACGCACCCATTTCTGGCTTTCCGGGCGCGATGCTGTGCCAATAACGGTCATTTTGGTCAGTTTACTCGCCAGTTGAGTCAGGATAGAACCGACGCCACCCGCCGCACCGACGATCAACAATACGTCGCCTTCGTTGCCATTTTCTGCAACACCCAGGCGGTCGAACAGCATTTCCCATGCGGTGATGGCCGTCAACGGCAGGGCGGCGGCAGAGGCGTTATCCAGCGATTGCGGCTTCAGCGCGACAATGCGTTCATCAACCAGCTGAAATTCGCTGTTACTGCCCGCCCGACCCAGCGCGCCGGCATACCAGACTTCGTCGCCCGGTGTGAATAACGTTACGGACTCGCCGACGGATTTCACCACGCCCACCGCATCCCAGCCCAGAACACGCGGGGTATCAGCGCTGAATCCCTCGCGAACTTTGGTATCAACAGGGTTAACGGAAATCGCTTTCACCTCAACCAGCAGGTCATGCCCTTTGGCAATGGGCGTTGGCAGGTCAATCTCTTGTAAATATGCGATGTTACTGCCGTCGGTTGCGGCGTGGGTAATGGCGATGGCTTTCATAATCTCTCCGGTTACAGGATTCTGTTTATCTGTTGAATAATTCGATGGTAAACCGGCATCAGAACGGGAAAAATAGCCTCACGGCGACAGGACTTATACTCGGGGAGTGAAAATGTTCCGGCTTGAAGATCTCACGTTGTTTGTCCGCGCCGCGGCGCTTAACAGTTTTAGTGATGCGGCGCGCGAAGTAGGCGTCCAGCCGGCCCAGGTCAGTTCCGCCATCAAGCGCCTGGAGTCCACGCTGACCATACGCTTGTTTGCGCGCTCCACGCGTAGTCTGCGGTTGACACCGGAAGGCGAGGTCTGGTTGCCCTATGCCCGCCAGATGCTGGACGTGATGCATGCCGGTCTGCAGAAAATTCAGACACCCGAGGATGAGATTTCCGGCACGCTGCAAATTGCGGTGCCGTCCGATCTCGGGCGTAACCTGCTGCTGCCTGTTTTTCAGTCATTTCGTCGTTGCCACCCCGCCCTGCGCCTGCGGGTCTTTTTCTCCGATCAGGTGACTGATGTGTTTAAAGATCCCGTCGATGTCGCGTTTCGTTATGGTAATACCGAGGATGCGTCTTACATCGCACTGCCCGTGGCTCCTGGTAATCGACGCGTGCTGGTGGCTTCTCCGGGGTGGGTTACGCAGCACGGTGA
This sequence comes from Citrobacter sp. wls829, assembly GCF_005280825.1. NCBI lineage: Bacteria > Pseudomonadati > Pseudomonadota > Gammaproteobacteria > Enterobacterales > Enterobacteriaceae > Citrobacter > Citrobacter sp. wls829. The sequence goes on along the minus strand of NZ_SZWP01000055.1, from coordinate 167,659 downwards.
GCCGCAAAAACCAGATGATTTAGCGCCGTTAAATGCCATGACCTTCGTCTTACGCGGGCGACTCCATGACCGCTGGACGTTTACGCGCAACGGTGAGGTCAGCAGTGTGCAGGTCAACAGCACGTTTATGAGCGATGACGCCGAAGTGATCCGTCGTCTGGCGATTGCCGGTGAGGGGATTGCGTATAAGTCGTGGCTGGACGTGAGTGAAGATGTACGTGACGGTCGTTTGCAGTTGCTGATGCCTGATTATCAGGGGGAAAAAGTCCCGCTAAATATGATTTGCCCGCACCGAAAACAGCTTTCAACGGCGGTGCGCCTGCTGCACGACGCCGTGAAGGCGCGGTGTGAAACGCTGGCGCAGAGCTGAAAACGTCTCCGCACCAGCAAACCAGGCCATTTACCTGGCGGTGACTCAGTCTTTTTTGGCTGCGTTAGCAAAGAAAATATCAGACTGAATATCTTTAGTGCGGATAGTGAACAGCTGATTCGCCAGGTCTTCCGTCAGCTTCTCGGCGTCGGCCATGATGCGCAGGTTGAAGTCATTCAGCATTTTATCTGCGGCAGGCTTATCGGTTTTCGCCATCTTCAGATATTCGGCCTCGACCTCTTTTTGCTCCTGTGCAACCTTGTCTTCCCACGCTTTGTAGGCTTTTTTGACGATGGGCGCGAGCTTAGGATAGTCGGTCATGGCCAGCGTCTGTAATTTACGATACTTCCAGTAAATGGACTGGTCGTCCGCTTTATCCGTCCCCATCGTATAGTTGGCCGGATACGCCTTCAGGCCGCTGTAGTAAGGAACAAAGGCGGTAAGATCGGCCATACCGAGGCCAATGTAGGTCGTTTCGCCAATTTCTTTTGGCAGCCACGGGCGGACCTGCATCACGTGCGCCTCGTAGGTGCGGAACACACTGACGGGGCGCCACGGCTCTTTGCCGTTCAGACCGTTGGTGTACGGGTCATGGCTAGTACCTTCATAGTGGCTGCGTAACACCGACTTCACGTCGTCCAGTGTCATCTTCTTCTCTGGCTTCAGGAATACCGGGAACTCGCGGCCTGCGGCCATATCCTGATTGACGGAAGGATTAAACGTTTTCTGGATGGTCCACACGCGGGGGTCGTTATAGGTACGGTCACGTACATCATCGCGCGTATAGACTGTGGAGAAGTTAAATTTGCCGTCTTTGGCCTTATCGTACAGACCTTTTTCGCTGGCGAATTCAATCAGGTTTTTCGACGCCATCATGTTCGGGTCTTGTGGATCGTAATCCTGTAAACGTCCCTGGTTACCGGTGGCAAAATATTGATTATTTGGCAGCCGCTGTGCCATCCACTGGTGACCGCTACCGGTTTCCAGATACCAGATTTCTTTATCATCCACGACGGCAACGCCGAAACCTTCACCTGCGCCGACGGTTTCAACGATATGCCCCAGCAGGGCCACCGCGTCACGCGCGGTTTTGCTCTGTGACAGCAGGATGTCCGGGATATCGTCTTCGGTGATCCCTTTATCTTCAACGTACGGGTCAACGGCCAGCGCCTTCGGTGAAGCAAAAATAGATTCTGTCCCGCTGACGCCAACGCCCAGTTCGTTAAAACCGGTGGCTCCGTGCAGCTGGGTTTTCCAGTTAGGCACTGTAGTGTAACGCAGAGAGTTTTTCGGCAGCGGCCAGGTAAAATCATTCGCACCATTATGTGCTTTGGTGCTGTATACCCCGGTCTGGTTCTGTTTCGCCGGATGAATCAAAAAATGCTGTGCTTTCAGCGCGTCGCTGTCTGCGCTACGGGCCACCAACATTGAGCCGTCCGCCGAGGCTTCATTGCCGACCAGCAGGGTCGTACACGCAAAACCGGATGAAACAACCGCCAGGTTTACTGAAAGTGCAATCAGGCACTTTTTAAAACTAAACATTATGTATCCCTCATAAGTACGCCATAAGTACATCGGAAACACACCGTTTCCTTAATGCGATCACGCCTGTACTGTCAGGCATGGCTCGCCAGAGAGATAAACGCCCCTGCCCACGTTATCTCCGGATATCCATCCGTCGGTTAAAGTCTTCTGGACGCTCTAACCCGTCCATTTCGCTTGATTTTTACGCAGTGGATATCGAGGTATTCAGGATGCTTCCTGATTCGGGGAGAAGAATAGCAATGGCTTATTACTGGATTCAGTGAGCCATGTCGCGTAAGTCAATGATGATAAATGTGAATGTTGGATTTAAATGAAATTACGATATTATCTTTTGCGGCAATACAGTGAGGGAACATTCGACGTTGCAAAAATCCACGCGCCTTTATACTCCTCCATAACCAGGCTCAGGCCTCGCCCGCTCTGGCGATAAAACCCTGGCAATGTGCTGTTAATATCATCTTCATCCGCTGTATCGGCGAAAGTTTTGACCACCAGCGTCGTCTGCAGCACGCGGGCATCGCGCTGTTGGGTGTAGCTAAAATAAATGTTCCTGCTGACGTCCGTGGTGTGATGTCCATACAGCCTGCCGTTAATGGTCGCCAGCTCAATACTGACCAGAATAATCGTGCAGGTTTTTTTCATTGCGCACGCGTCCAGTAATAATGGCTGGTACAAAACGCAGAAGCATCCGTTCGTGCGTCTTTATCCAGATGGCTTTATCCGGTGATTCTTCTTCTTAATTCTCCCCGCATAGCTGTAATGAAAGAATAGTTTCTCTCATGCGCAGGGTGGAGGTCTGTGAAGAACGGGCCAATCGGCGGCTTTATTTTTATTGGCAGAGAAGCCGTAGGCCGGATAAGCGTTAGCGCCATCCGGCAAATAAGGTGGTGGGCTACAAATGTTGTCCCAGATGTTTTGTTGGTACTCGGCTTTGGTGTAAGACTGCCAATACAACAATATTTGTGTCTTGTGCACTATAGTAAATCGTATGGCTAACATAAGGAAAGCTGTAAACATCTTCACCAAAATCATCAATGCGATGTTGCCCCATGCCTGGCATTTCAGCTAATTGGGAGAGAACGACCTGTAATTTCCTAAGATAATCCCTGGACTGTTTAGCGCCCCAATTTCTTGATGTGTAATCACGGATCTCAATAATATCGCGCTGTGCTTCCCCAGTAAGTTTGTAACTCACTTTTTATCCTTTGTGTTGATCCATCAACTCATCAAAAAAAGCATCGCCGTCGACAGTATTGCCCGAATGAATATCGTTTTGAGCACGCTGAATTTTGGCCTTCAGTAACTGAAGCTTCATGGCTTCCATTTGTTCATAGTCTTCAATGGAAACGACGACTGCAACAGGCTTACCGTTACGGTTAATTTGCACAGGCTCTCGCTGCGCTTTAAGTAGCATATCGCCAAACTGGGTTTTGGCTTCATTTGCCGTAAGAGTATGCATATTGTCACCATTTCGTATGAATCGTTCGATTCGTTCATTATAGTCGATATCTTTCTGATGGTCACTATGAGGTGGGGCAAAGGGGATTATGAAAGTAGGCCGGATAAGCGCAAGCGCCATCCGGCACCAAGTGTACCTGTACGTACCGCTTGCAGGTTCAGCCGTGCTTCACTGGAGAGTCGCCAGCGTGCTCTCAATTCTTTCTAACTTCTGATTTGCTTCTTGCAGCTCATCCTGCAGCCGTTGTTCCTGTTCGCCATAGACCATCAGGACGATACAACCGTTCATCACTTTTACGGTAATCTGTTGTCCGGTATCAAACCCAGCCGCGCGTAACCATTTGCCGGAAAGAATGATTTTGGGTGTGGATTTGTCGAAAACATTCGGGCGATATCCCACAATTAACGAACGCTCGGTTCCGGATTGGTCAGTGTCTGGGGTAGAATGCGAATCAGCCATAATCAACTCCTTGATAGTTGGTGAGGTTAGCTCTCGTCAGGTACTGCGAATACCGGGCGAGGGCGTTTATAAGTCAGGTCGGCAGAGAAAAGGTACGTACCTGATTGGTGATATCTTGCACTTGTAGGTACGTACATGTCAATGGCTAAACGAGACCCAAATCAGTCCAAATCCGGAAAAGCCCCGACCTTCCAGATTCGTATTACGCCGGAGTTAAAGGCGCAGTTCGAGGCAGTTGCAAAGGCAGAGGGGATGAGCTTGGGGAATTGGCTCAAAACTTTGGGGAGAAAGGAATTAAAAAGGCTTGGAATTGATGTGAGTGAATGAATTAAGTTATAGGCCCCTACAATTAGGGCCTTAAGATTTTATTCGCCTTTAGTAATTTTTGGATTTATCCAATTCCATTTTATATTTCCAATTTCTTCTTTTTTCTCAATATGTGCATTTAAGAATTCAGACAAACTTTTACTGTTAAATTTTAATAAATCAATTTCTGTTTGGTTTAAAGTAAAGCTAAATATATTTCCCTCAAAGCTAAATCTATCGGGAGATTTAGCTTTGAGCTTAACAATATATTTCCCCTTCTTCCACCAAAAATAATTCTCTCGATAAGTAAGAACATTATGTAATTGAGATGATTTGAGAGCTTCGGCAGCGACATCAGTGGTATTTCTACTGGCTAAAAAGCTAACATGTGAGTTTAATTCATTAATTAATATTGAATCTTGCTCATGATATTTTGGTTCTTGGAATTTTATGAATTTTTCTGTGAGCAAATCTTGAAATAATTTCAATGCAATCGGGGGTTGTTCTTTTGATATGACTTGCTTGTTTCCATTCTGATCACTTATTTCGCTATGAATCTCAGTAATTCCCGCCCATTTCAAAAAGTGCAAATCACCATCGGAATGCCTGATTTCGAGAGATATGTCTTCTAACAAAAGAGATTTCTTTTCCGCCAATACGCCCATTCTAATATTGAGAATTGGCCCAAAAGAAGTGTAACTTATCTCAGCTGTATTATTGAAAAATACTCTAAGCTTTGGCTTTGTTAAGTACTTATAGAATAGATTAATGAGTTGAGGAAGCCATGCAGCCGCGCCAATGTATGCAGCAATCTCGCCAGGAGTCATATACCCTCATCTATGATTTAGAAACTAAAAAATACATATCAAAGTTACAATATTTTCAGTTTTTCCAGAGTGAATCGTTCAATAATGTTACTAAAACCGTGAAAAGTAAAAATAATTAGCGTGATTTTTTGATAAATTTTGGCGGAAGATCACAGGAGTCGAACCTGCCCGGGACCGCTGGCGGCCCCAACTGGATTTGAAGTCCAGCCACCTCACCGGAGATGACGATCTTCCGCGCCTCGATTGCTACATGGAGGCGGGGCGCATTATAGCTACTTCCTTGGGTTTCCACACCCCCTGACTCACTTTTTTAACTTCCGTTTCGCTATAACATGATCGATTTCATATAAATCCCCACAAAATCCATAAGTTACAGTGATGTTTATTTTTTGACGCTACCCCGATCACAGAAAACAAGAATCGTAATTTGATAACGAGATATCGGAATACCCATGTCCCGCGTGATGATTTACAAAAACTGTAACCGGTACCAGTATGCCTGTGTACACCTTATGCCCCGTATCTGACCGACGCAATCAACAGGACGTTAAGGCGAAAGCATTTCAGAACTAAAGGAACAGACGATGAAAATTAGTGACGGAAACTGGATGACCCAGCCAGGTCTGAATGTAATAAACCCCGTTCAGGTGTTCGATGTTGAACAGCAGGGTAATGAGATGGTGGTCTACGTTGCGCCGCGCGACGTGCGTGAGCGAACCTGGCAGTTGGACACCCCGATGTTTACGCTGCGCTTCTTCTCGCCGCAGGAAGGCGTGGTGGGCGTGCGTATGGAGCACTTTCAGGGAGCGCTGGATAACGGCCCGCATTATCCGCTGAACGTGCTGCAGGACGTGAAGGTTGAGATGTGCGATAACGCCGACTTTGCCGAATTGAAGAGCGGTAATTTAAGTGTGCGCGTAACCAAAGGCGAATTCTGGGCCCTCGATTTTTTACGCAACGGGGAGCGCATTACCGGCAGCCAGTTGAAAAATAATGGCTACGTGCAGGATGCTAACAGCGATCGCAACTATATGTTCGAGCGCCTGGATCTGGGCGTCGGCGAAACGGTGTACGGGCTTGGCGAACGCTTTACGTCGCTGGTGCGTAATGGTCAGACGGTCGAGACCTGGAACTGCGATGGCGGCACCAGTACCGAGCAGTCTTACAAGAACATCCCGTTCTATGTCACCAATCGTGGTTACGGCGTGCTGGTGAACCATCCGCAGTGTGTGTCGTTTGAAATTGGCTCCGAGAAGGTGTCAAAGGTGCAGTTCAGCGTGGAAAGCGAGTATCTGGAATACTTCGTGATCGACGGCCCGACCCCGAAAGCGGTGCTGGATCGCTATACCCAGTTTACCGGTCGCCCTGCACTGCCGCCTGCGTGGTCGTTCGGTCTGTGGCTCACCACCTCGTTCACCACCAACTACGATGAAGCGACGGTGAACAGCTTTATCGACGGCATGGCCGAGCGCAATCTGCCGCTGCACGTTTTCCATTTCGACTGCTTCTGGATGAAGGCCTTCCAGTGGTGTGATTTTGAGTGGGACCCGGTGACGTTCCCGGACCCGGAAGGCATGCTCCGTCGCCTGAAGGAGAAAGGCCTGAAGGTCTGCGTGTGGATCAACCCGTACATCGGGCAGAAATCGCCGCTGTTCAACGAACTGAAAGAAAAAGGCTATCTGCTTAAGCGGCCGGACGGCTCAGTGTGGCAGTGGGATAAATGGCAGCCGGGGCTGGCGATTTATGACTTTACCAATCCAGAGGCCTGCGAGTGGTATGCCAACAAGCTGAAAGGCCTGGTAGATATCGGCGTGGACTGCTTCAAGACCGATTTTGGCGAGCGTATCCCGACGGATGTGCAGTGGTTTGACGGCGCTGACCCGCAGAAAATGCACAACCATTATGCGTTCATCTACAACGAACTGGTGTGGAACGTGCTGAAAGAGACCGTGGGGGAAGAAGAGGCGGTGCTGTTCGCCCGTTCTGCTTCCGTGGGCGCGCAGCAGTTTCCGGTGCACTGGGGCGGCGACTGCTACGCCAACTACGAATCAATGGCGGAAAGCTTGCGCGGTGGCTTATCCATCGGCTTGTCCGGCTTTGGCTTCTGGAGTCACGACATCGGCGGCTTCGAGAATACCGCCCCGGCGCACGTCTACAAACGCTGGTGTGCGTTTGGGCTGCTCTCCAGCCACAGTCGTCTGCACGGCAGCAAATCCTACCGCGTACCATGGGCGTACGACGACGAGTCCTGCGATGTGGTGCGTTACTTCACCGAGCAGAAATGCCGCATGATGCCGTATCTGTATCGCGAAGCTGTGCGCGCCAGCGAGTATGGCACGCCGATGATGCGTGCGATGATGCTCGAATTCCCGGACGATCCGGCGTGTGATTACCTTGACCGTCAGTACATGCTGGGCGACAGCGTGATGGTGGCCCCGGTGTTCTCTGAAGCGGGAGATGTGCAGTTCTACCTACCGGAAGGTCGCTGGACGCACCTGTGGCGTAACGACGAGATTGTGGGCAGTCGCTGGCATAAACAGCAGCATGACTTCCTGAGCCTGCCGGTCTACGTGCGTGACAACACCCTGCTGGCGCTGGGCAGCAATAACCAGAAGCCGGATTACGCCTGGCATGAAGGCACTGCGTTCCAGCTGTTCCATCTGGAGGAGGGGCGTGAAGCCGTCTGTGACGTGCCGGCCGCTGACGGCTCGGTAATCTTCACGCTGAGGGTGAAACGTGTGGATAACACCATCACCTTGGCGGGGGAAGGTGAGGCGCGCAACTGGACGCTGTGTCTGCGTAACATCCCGCAGATTGGCGGCGTGAAGGGCGGTTCATCTACAGGGAGCGAGTGGGGTGTGGTGATTACAGCAGAAGGCAATGCGTTGACCATTACCCTGTAAGTGCATGTGAACGTGGTGCCGGATGGCGATGCCGGCACCACGGTGTGCACAACTTTTTGGGCCGGTAGTATTTGCTCTACCGGCGATACCTTACTGCGCAGGCTCGGTCGACATCACTTCGCCGCCCGAAATCTCACCTGCACTCATCGTCTGTGTCACTTGCTGCTTGTCGGCATTCACCGCATGCAGTTGACCGTTCACCGTGGGCTTCAGCGGCGTATCTGCGTGCAGAGTGCCGCTGGCAGTCAGTTGGATGTTACCGTCGCCGGAAATCGGCAGCGCAGGCCATCCCCACTGTTGTAGGATAGTCATTGGCACACCGCGACCGTTCAGGCTGACCTGCGTCTGGCGCTGCGGAAGTTGTGAGATGCTGGCGGTAGCCTCCAGCAACCCTTTCTCGGTATACGCGCTCAGTTCGCTGATATTGATCGTGCTGCTGTTGGCCGTAAGCGTCAGTGAAGGGCGGCGTACGTCGGTACGGTTAAACGTGGCGGCCGCGGCGTTGAGCGTGGTGCTGCCGCTCCAGATCCCCCACTGGTGATTTTGCACCAGTCCGAGGTTGGCGCCGTAACCGTCCAGCGCGGTGAGCTGCCACGGGAAGGCTGGGTCGATATCAATCACCAGATTGCGGCTGGCGCTGAATTTCTTCAACGTCAGGCTGTCGAGCCAGGTGGGCAAGGGCTTCACCCACAGCGGTTTCCAGTTTTCCGGTAGTGTGTATTCCAGCCCGGCAACTGCGGCATCGTCGAGAACAAGCGCTTTGCTATTGCGCAACCAGTTGCCGGAGGTTCTGACCATACCGCCTTCCCAGCGGGTGGTGAACTGGCGCAGCGCAATGCCCTGCGGCGAGAACTCAGCGTTGAGAATAGGATCGAAGAAGTGCAGCGAGCCGTAGATAAACTCGCTGGCGTTCATCGACAACTTACCTTCCTGGGTTTGCCAGTCGTCCTTACTGAAGGTCATGTTGCGCAAGCTGAGATCGAGATCCGTTACCGCCCAGTCAGGGCCTTGTAGACGGGCATCTGTCACCTCAAGACGACCAATTTGCAGCGAGGGAATGGTGGTGAGCGGCGCAAAAAAGTCGGTCAGCGATTTATCGCTTTGCAACCGAATGTCGTTTAGCCGTAGATTTTCCACCACCCAACTGCCGTCGGGGTTTCGCTGCGCCACGCCGGTCAATGCGCCGCGCGCCACATCGGCGCCAATATTGCTTAACGTGACGCGATCGTTATCGATACTGCCTTCAATCAGCACGTTAGTCGTAGGAACATCGTTCAGCGTTAACGAGCTGGCGCTGAGCTGGATCTGCGCTTTACTGCCGAGTATTTTTCCGGCTTCAGGGCTCCAGGGGATCACGCCGCCGTTTACGCGCTGCGCACTGAGGTTCCACTCGCTTCCGGGGCTGTTGAGTGCCATATCCTGTAGCTGCAGGCGATCGGCCTGGAACGGCAGCGGTGCAGTTTGTGGAGAAAGATTCAGCGTACCGTTTTGCAACAGGATGGTGTCGACGTGCAGCGGGTCGGTGATTTGACGACTGCTCAGCCCAATATCAACGTTTTTTGCTACCAGGGTGGCGGGCTGGCCATCCCGACCAAAGGCGACGTTCTCCAGCAGAATGTGGGAGGGCGAAGAAAACCGATGATCGATGGCATCAAACGTCAGGTGGTAGCTGCTGTTCTCTGACACCCAGGCGCTGACATGCTCGGCGCCCCAGCGGGTTTGCAGTAGAAAATAGAGACCGAGGATCGCCACTGCAAGGGCGATCAGCACGTAAAGAAGCAGCTTTCCAATAAATTTCATGGTCTTCCATCCCGCAAAGTACACGTAGTCAAGTTATGCACGATTTACGCGCAATCCTCAAGGCGGGAATGGTGAAAGAGCGTAACAGCGGCGTTGATTCTGAATCAACGCCGCATGTCGCTTACTGTTTCTCTGGCGGGAAAACGAGGTTCAGAACGATAGCGGTAATACCGCCTGCGGCAATCCCTGAGGAGAGCAGGTTTTTCACCCAGTCCGGGGCAAACTGCAGGATCAGCGGCTGCTGGGAGACGCCCAGGCCAACGGCCAGCGACAGTGCAATAATCAGAATAGCGCGGCGATTCAGCGGCTCGCGAGAAACAATGCGCACCCCGGAGGCGGCGATGGTACCGAACATCACCAGCGTAGCGCCGCCGAGAACCGGCTCAGGGATGTGCTGTACAAACCCACTGACCGCCGGGAACAGACCCAGCGCGATCAGCATCAGCGCGACTACAAAGCCAACATAGCGGCTGGCTACGCCAGTCAACTGAATCACCCCGTTGTTCTGCCCGAAGCAGGAGTTCGGAAAGGTATTGAACACGGCGGAAACAAACGAGTTCAGGCCATTTGCCAGAACGCCGCCTTTCAGACGCTTCATGTACAGCGGGCCGGAGACCGGTTGTTCGGAGACATCGGAGGTGGCCGTAATATCGCCGATGGTTTCCAGAGAGGTGATCATAAAGACCAGCATCAGTGGCAGCAGTAAGCTCCAGTCGATGCCCAGGCCATAATATAGCGGCGTTGGTACCATGATGAAGTCCTGGCTCACCGGGGCGGTGTTTTGCGGCAACATGTCCATAAACCAGGCCAGCAGATAGCCTGCGGCCATGGCAATCACCAGTGATGCCACGCGCAGGTACGGGTTACGCTGGCGGTTAAGAAGAATAATGAGCGCCAGTACAACGCCGGCCAGCATCAGATTCTTCGGTGCGCCGAAGGTGTTGTCGCTCATTGCGGCATAGCCGCCACCGATTGACGTCAGGCCTACCTGAATCAGCGACAGGCCGATAATCATCACCACCACACCTGAGACCAGCGGGGTAATAATACGGCGCGCCAGATGCAGTACGCGCGAGATAACCATTTCCGTGCAGCTCGCCAGCATCAGCGTACCGAACAGTGCCGCCATCATGGTCGGGACATCTGCACCGCCGGTTTTCAGCGCCGTGCCTCCCATAATCAGCGGTGCTACAAAGTTAAAGCTGGTGCCCTGAATAGATAACAGCCCTGAGCCAACCGGCCCCCAGGCTTTAATCTGAATGATGGAGGCTACGCCGGATGCGAACAGCGACATACTGATAATGTGTTGAGTATCCTGAGCCGGTAAACCGAGCGCCTGACAGATAAGCAGGGCTGGCGTGATCACCGCGACGAACATCGCCAGCAGGTGCTGGCAGGCGGCAAACAGGGTCTGGGCTAACGGGGGGCGATCTTCAAGACGGTAAATCAGTTCACTGTTGTGAGCCTGCGCAACCGGTTGCGCATTTGTTGGCTCTACGGCGTTAACGGACATCAGAGGCAATCCCATGGTGGAAAAGCGGTGATTTTATCTGACCAGAACAGAAAAGCAAACGTTTGCTAGCAGGTATTCTTAATATTTAAAACCGATGAACTCACCTTTTTATATAACTTTTTGTCATTTTCTGCTTAAAATCCACCCCGAAAACCTAAAAAGACCTAAAAATCGATCTGGAATACATCGTGCGTGATTGTGCTAAACGCACTAATGGAGCTGTCTATGTTTTACCTCGATACGTTATCTACATTGGTTGCGGCAACGCTGGTGTTGCTGCTGGGACGTAAGCTCGTCCAGTCTGTTCCCTTCCTGAAGAAATACACGATACCTGAGCCCGTTGCGGGTGGTTTACTGGTGGCGATCGCACTGCTGGTACTGAAAAAGAGCATGGGCTGGGAAGTTAATTTCGATATGACGCTGCGTGACCCGTTGATGCTGGCGTTCTTTGCCACTATCGGCCTGAACGCCAACATCGCCAGCCTGCGCGCCGGTGGCCGCGTGGTGGGCATTTTTCTGATTGTGGTGGTGGGGTTGCTGTTGATGCAGAACGCCATTGGGATCGGGATGGCGAGCCTGCTGGGTCTTGACCCGTTGATGGGGCTGATTGCCGGTTCGATTACGCTTTCCGGTGGACACGGTACGGGCGCGGCGTGGAGTAAGCTGTTTATTGAGCGCTACGGTTTTACCAATGCCACCGAAGTGGCGATGGCGTGCGCAACATTTGGCCTGGTGCTGGGTGGACTGATTGGCGGCCCGGTCGCGCGCTATCTGGTGAAGCACTCCACTACGCCTGACGGTATGCCGGACGATCAGGCCGTGCCGACTGCGTTTGAAAAACCGGATGTCGGGCGCATCATCACCTCTCTGGTGCTGATTGAAACCATCGCGCTGATCGCTATCTGTCTGACGGTGGGCAAAATCGTTGCGCAATTGCTGGTGGGTACCGTGCTGGAATTGCCGACCTTCGTCTGCGTGCTGTTTGTTGGGGTGATCCTCAGCAATGGCCTGGCGTTAATGGGCTTTTATCGGGTGTTTGAACGCGCGGTTTCCGTGCTGGGCAACGTGAGTCTGTCGCTGTTCCTGGCGATGGCGTTGATGAGCCTGAAGCTGTGGGAACTGGCTTCGCTGGCGCTGCCGATGCTGGCGATTCTGGTGGTGCAGACGATCTTCATGGCGCTGTACGCCATATTTGTCACCTGGCGCATGATGGGCAAGAACTACGATGCCGCTGTGCTGGCAGCCGGGCACTGTGGTTTTGGTCTCGGCGCAACGCCGACGGCGATTGCCAACATGCAGGCGATTACCGAGCGTTTTGGTCCATCGCATACTGCATTTTTAGTCGTGCCGATGGTAGGGGCGTTCTTTATCGACATCGTTAACGCGCTGGTGATTAAGCTGTATTTGTTGTTGCCAATTTTTGCGCAATAAAGGCCGTGCGGCGGTGTGACAACCGCCGCCGCTATTTATCGATTACGCGTTGGAATAGCGTTCGGTTTCCGGCATCCAGCGTTCAATCAGCGCCACCGCCTGTTGTGGGTAACGTTCGTGAATATGACGGGCAATGCGCTGAACTTCCGGAATAATTGCCTGATCGCGTAGTAAATCCGCTACTTTGAATTCCGCCGTCCCCGTCTGTCGTGTCCCCAGTAATTCTCCGGGGCCGCGAATCTCCAAATCCTTTTGCGCAATCACAAATCCGTCGTTACTGTCTCGCAGGACCTGCAGGCGTTTCTGCGCGGTTTTTGACAGCGGTGATTTGTAGAGCAGCACGCAGTGGGAGGCCACCGCGCCACGACCGACGCGGCCGCGTAGCTGATGCAGTTGGGCCAGACCTAAACGTTCCGGGTTTTCGATAATCATCAGGCTGGCGTTGGGGACGTCCACGCCGACTTCTATCACCGTGGTGGCGATCAACAGATGCAGTTCTCCCTGCTTGAAGGCAGCCATCACCGACTGCTTCTCGGCGGGCTTCATGCGTCCGTGCACCAGACCAATATTGAGTTCCGGTAGGGCAATTTTCAGCTCTTCCCACGTGGCTTCTGCCGCCTGGGCTTCTAACAATTCAGACTCTTCAATCAGCGTGCAGACCCAGTAAGCCTGACGTCCTTCATGGGTACAGGCGTTGCGCACGCGATCAATAATATCGCTGCGACGGGTATCCGGGATAGCGACCGTGGTGACCGGCGTACGACCCGGCGGGAGTTCGTCTATCACCGAGGTGTCGAGATCGGCGTAGGCGGTCATTGCCAGAGTACGCGGGATCGGCGTGGCAGTCATGATCAGCTGATGCGGGTGGAAACCCTGCTGCTGACCTTTTTCCCATAGAGCCAGACGTTGATGAACGCCAAAGCGGTGCTGTTCGTCGATAATCACCAGCGCCAGACCATTGAACTGAACCTGCTCCTGAAAAATGGCGTGTGTACCGACAATCATCTGTACCTGCCCGCTGGCAATGGCTTCCTGTTGGGCAAGACGCGCTTTACCTTTCTGCTTACCGGCCAACCAGCCGACTTCAATGCCAAGTGGGGCAAACCAGCTACGGAAGTTATTCGCATGCTGTTCGGCCAGTAGTTCGGTTGGTGCCATCAGCGCTACCTGCTGACCGTGGGCAATAGCCCGTAGGGCAGCGAGCGCGGCGACCAGGGTTTTACCAGATCCGACATCACCCTGTACCAGGCGCATCATCGGGACATCCAGCGCCATGTCGCGTTCGATCTCAGCGGTCACCCGCGCCTGTGCGGCTGTGGGCTTAAAGGGTAACGCGGCCAGCAGCTGGTTTTTCAACGTATCGTTGGCACTCAGTGACTGGGCATGAAAACGCTGCGCCCCGGCGCGCAATGCCAGCATACTGAGGTTATGGGCTAAGAGCTCTTCGAGGATCAGGCGCCGCTGCGCCGGATGTTGTCCGGTTTCTAGATCGCTGAGCTGTAACGATGGCGGTGGACGATGCAGCGTGCGCAGCGCTTCCGGTAGGCTCATCATGCCCTGTAACAGTTCGGGCGGCAGCAGTTCGGCAATGGCGCAGGTATCGAGCAAATCCAGCGCCTGATCGGTAAGTTTGCGCAGCGTAGCCTGCTTAACCCCTTCCGTGGTTGGGTAAACTGGCGTGAGCGTTTCCTGCAGTTCCGGGGTGCTGAGATCGCCCTGTACGCGGTATTCCGGGTGGATCATCTCTGCCCCGTATTTCCCGCGCTTGGCTTCACCGTAGGCCAGCACTCGCCGACCTGTCGCCAGGCTATTTTTCATTGCCGCGCTGAAGTTGAAAAAACGCATCGTCAGGATGCCGGAACCGTCGCTTATCTGGCAGGTCATCATTCGCCGACCACCGAAGGTGACAGTGCAGTTCAGCACTTCTCCTTCTACGGTGGCGTAGACGCCCGGCAAAAGCTCGCCAATTGGGTACAGATGCGTGCGGTCTTCATAACGCAGAGGAAGGTGTAACAGGAGATCCTGTACGGTGTGCAGGCCGATTTTAGCCAGTTTACTGCTTTGCGCTGCGCCAACGCCCGTCAGGGAATTAAGTGGAATGGCATCCAGTAAACGGCCTTTCATCGGATTTATCTCGCTGACTGCATAGTGGCCCACCACGCGGCATCGGCTTCAATTTCGCCCTGCGTATTGACGTGGGGGTAAGGGAGACCTTTGCGCTTTGCGACGTTGGCCAGCACCGGATAACCCCCTTCGAAAAGCAGGCGCTGCTGCTCGTCTTCCGGCAGCATGCTGTTATCTCGCTGGTACATGCCGGCGTTTTGCCGCTGGCGCTGTGCTTCATACAGAATGAGTGCGGAGGCAACCGAGACATTCAATGACTGCACCATGCCGGTCATAGGAATGATGATATCCCGATCCGCAAGGTCTAACGCTTCCTGGGTGATGCCGGTTTTTTCCTGACCCATCAGGATGCAGGTGGGGCGCGTGTAATCAATTTCGCGGAAATCGACAGCCTTATCAGAGAGATGCGTCGCCAGAATCTGCATGCCCTGATTTTTTAAATGGGTGACCGCATCGCCAATAGTCGGGTGGGTCTTGACTTGCACCCAGCTGTTACTGCCTGCGGCAGAAGAGAGCATGGTGCGCATGCGGCTACCCGGCCAGACGGCGTGGACTTCGTGCACACCGACCGCATCTGCGGTACGAACGATCGCAGAAACATTATGAGGTTTATGGACCTGCTCCATGCAGACGGTCAGATCGGACTGACGCCTGGCGAGCATTTCACAAATACGCGCATAACGGTTTGAGTTCATTACACTTCATCCTTCGAACTGCCTCGGCGTTGGCTGCACTCACTTACCCCAGTCACGTACTTCTGTACGCTACTGGGGATTCATTCGCTTGCCGCCTTGATGCAATTCGAATGATTTTGTGTAAGCGCTAATTTCTATTACGTGTGACTTTAATAACGTCCGGCATTACGCGGATTTTGCGCATGATATTCGCCAGATGCACGCGATCGCGAGCGGTCAGGCGGATAAAGGCGCTGTAGACGCGACCGTCTTTTTCTTCCGTATTCAGGCTTTGAATATTGGAAGTCGTGGTGTTGATTGCCGCCGTCAGGTTAGCCAGAGCACCCTGGTGGTTAAACATCTCCACCTTGATTTCGGTGATGAATTCCTGCTCCGTTTCTTTGTCCCATTCTACCGCCATAAACTTCTCTGGCTCTTTCTGGTAACCACGGATGTTACGACAGGATTCATGGTGAATGACCAGACCTTTCCCCGGGCTGACGTGGGCGATAATCGGGTCACCTGGGATGGGACGACAGCATTTCGCGAAGGTGATCAGCACACCATCAGCGCCTTTGATCGGCAGATGGCCGTGGCCGGATTGCGCAGGAACATTCGCAGATGCGTCACCCTGCTGGAGGTTCTTCGCTACCACCACGCTCATGGCATTCCCCAGGCCGATTTCCGCGAGCAGATCGTCAAGCGTGGCGAGCTTCATGCGCTCAAGCTCACGCTGGATGCTCTCCTGCGGGATCTCAGCCAGTTTACGGCTGCCGCCTAAGGCATGGTTAAGCAGACGGCGACCCAGGCTAACGGAATCATCGCGCTTGAGGTTTTTCAACAGCTGGCGAATTTTGGCGCGGGCTTTCGAGCTAACGACAAAGTTGAGCCACGCCGCATTCGGACGCGCGCCCGGAGCGGTAATGATCTCAACAGTTTGGCCGCTGGAAAGCGACTGCGAAAGCGGGTAAGGCTGTCTGTCGACGCGTGCACCGACGCAGGCATGACCGATGTCGGTATGCACGGCATAAGCGAAATCGACAGGTGTTGCACCGGCAGGCAGTTCAACAATGCGCCCTTCCGGTGTGAAAACATAAATCTCATCCGGGAAGAGATCAGATTTGACGCTTTCAATAAATTCAAATGAGCTACCGGCACTCTGCTGCAGTTCCAGCAGGCTTTGCATCCAGCGCTGTGCGCGGATTTGCGCTGTGGTGCTGCTTTCACCGCCGTGCTCTTTATATGCCCAGTGCGCAGCAACCCCCATCTCCGCCATTTGGTCCATGTCTTCAGTACGAATTTGTACTTCAACCGGAACCCCGTGCGGACCGATCATCGAGGTGTGCAAAGACTGATATCCGTTCGCTTTCGGAATGGCGATATAGTCTTTCACGCGACCAGGACGGGGTTTGTACAGGCTGTGCATTTGACCAAGTACGCGATAACAGGTGTCGGCGTCGTGGACGATAACGCGAAACGCGTAGATGTCCATGATCGAGTGAAAACGCTGCTCTTTGAGCACCATTTTGCAGTAGATCGAGTACAGGTGTTTCTCGCGACCGCTTACGCGACACGGAATGCCTGCCTCCTGCAAACGCCCTTCGATTTCCGAGAGGATTTTTTGAATCATCTCTTTGCGGTTGCCGCGTGCGGCTTTAACCACTTCTTTAATCACGCGATAGCGGTTCGGGTACAGCGCTTCAAAACCCAACTCTTCCAGCTCGGTTTTAATGTGATGTATACCTAAACGGTGCGCCAGCGGACTGTAGATTTCGAGGGTTTCGCGGGCAATACGGCGACGTTTGTCCGGGCGTAATGAGCCCAGCGTGCGCATATTGTGGGTACGGTCGGCAAGTTTGATGAGAATGACGCGGATATCCTGCACCATCGCCATAATCATCTTGCGAAAGTTTTCGGCCTGCGCCTCTTTCTTATCGCGAAACTTAAGCTTATCAAGCTTCGATACCCCTTCAACCAGTTCTGCAACGCTTTTACCAAAAAGCTGTTCCATGTCCTGGTAGGTAGCGGGGGTATCTTCAATCACGTCATGCAGCAGCGCAGCCATTAGCGTTTCATAGTCGAGTTTCATCTCGGCCAGAATGCAGGCTACTGCTACCGGGTGCGTGATATAGGGTTCACCGCTTGAACGTGTCTGGCCCTCGTGAGCGTCACGTGCAACGAGATACGCCTGCCGAAGACGCTTAATCTGGTCTTCCGGCAGGTAGTTTTGAATCAGTTGATTCAGGCTTTCAAACAGATACAAGGGCGACCCGCTTTGTGATTAACGACGACCTTCAGCAATAGCGGTAACGGCTTGTAATTCAGCGGCTTCCTGCTCTTGCTGTTCCTGGCGCTCACGCACGTCGAGGATCTGGTTGTTGATCAGACCTTCTTCGATTTCGCGCAGCGCGATTACGGTAGTTTTATCGTTTTCTTCTGGTACAAGCGGATCCTTTCCGCCTGTCTGCATCTGACGAGCGCGACGCGCGGCGACCAGTACCAAGTCAAAACGGTTACCAATTTTCTCTACAGCGTCCTGAACAGTTACGCGTGCCATACTTAAAATGCTCCACAGGTGAAGAAATGACTGGGCATGATACTGAATGTGGGTTCAGTCTGCCAACAGTTTGCTGATTAAAGCGTCATGGCGCTGCTTTTGGCGGCTCATGCGCAGACGTTCGGCGCGAATGATCGTTTTCAAATCGCCCAAGGCAGTATCAAAATCATCATTCACAATCAGATAATCATATTCGGCGTAATGGCTCATTTCTGCAACAGCTTGTGCCATACGTTTTGCGATCACTTCTTCGCTATCCTGACCACGCCCACGCAGGCGACGGTCCAGTTCAATCTTAGAAGGCGGCAAAATAAAAATACTGCGTGCATGCGGCATTTTTTCACGAATTTGCTGCGCACCTTGCCAGTCGATATCTAAAAAGACATCTACGCCCGATGCCAGTACTTGCTCAATTGCCTCACGCGAGGTGCCGTAGTAATTGCCGAATACCTCTGCGTGTTCCAGAAACGCATCTCTGCCAATCATGGTCCTGAATTCATCATGGTTCACAAAGAAATAGTGTTCACCATGCACTTCCCCCGGGCGCGGTGCGCGCGTGGTGTGCGAAACAGAAACCTGGGTGTCATACAACGGTTGGGTCTTTAATAAAGCCTGAATCAGGCTGGATTTACCCGCGCCACTGGGGGCAGAAACAATATAAAGCGTGCCTTGAGCCATGAGTATCTTATGTATGTGATTGTCGAAAGAGAGCCTACATACGGGCTTATTATACACGTAGCCGCTATACGACGTAGTCTTTGTCACACTTTTTGCGCAGGATTATTGCGTTTTGCGTATCTTTTTCCTGTTTTATCGCAGAGTTGCTGCAACAAGTAAAAATGACCGGAAAGCACCTTGCAGGATGGCTTTTTACCACTCGGATTCTCTGCCGCTTCGCGCTATACCTGCCGCGTAATACAACCTACAGCGGAGGTAGTGATGGCAATAAGGAAATACATGGTGCTGATTTTGCTGCTAGGGCACTTACCCGTATGGGCTGTGTGCCCGGTCTGGTCGCCAGCCAGGGCTCATGAGGAAATTTCACAGCTACAACAGCAGATAACCCAGTGGGATGCCAGCTACTGGCAGCAGGGCGTCAGTGCTGTAGACGATGGCGTTTATGACCAACTCAATGCGCAATTACGGCAGTGGCAGCGCTGTTTTGATGAGGAGCCTCAAGCCGAGGTGCCTGCCCCACCGATTAGCGGGACGATATCGCATCCCATTCCCCATACCGGTGTCCGTAAACTTGCAGATAAACCCGCGATACAGCAATGGTTACGTAACCGCAGCGATGTATGGGTACAACCGAAGGTCGATGGGGTTGCGGTGACGCTGGTTTATAAGGATGGCAGTCTTGTCAGGGCGATTAGTCGCGGAAATGGACTTAAAGGGGAAGACTGGACCCAGAAGGTTCGTCGGATCCCATCCATACCGCAGACAACTAAAGGTCTGCTGGCGAACAGCACCTTACAGGGTGAAATATTTCTACAGCAGGAGGGGCATATCCAGCAAAAGAGAGGCGGAATGAACGCCCGCTCGAAGGTGGCAGGAATGCTGATGCGTCAGGATAATCCAGAGTCACTACACTCCCTGGCTGTTTTCATCTGGGCCTGGCCTGATGGCCCAGAGGCGATGCAGGAAAGACTCACGCTGCTCGCTGATGCGGGGTTCGGTTTTACGCAACACTATACTCAGCCCGTGAATAATGCAGATGAGGTCGAGCGTGCCCGTACACATTGGTGGACTTCCACATTGCCTTTCGTGACGGATGGTGTAGTGGTGCGCATGGCAAAAGAGCCGCCAGCACGAAACTGGTTACCCGGACAGGGCGATTGGGTGGTGGCCTGGAAATATTCTCCGGTCGCTCGCGTGTCCGAGGTCATGGATATTCAGTTTTCTGTTGGTAAAAGTGGGAAAATTGCCGTGGTCGCACTACTGGCTCCTGTCATGCTGGATGATAAACGGGTACAGCGTGTCAACGTCGGCTCTGTAAGGCGCTGGAATGAATGGGATATTGCCCCAGGAGATCACCTCCTGATAAGCCTGGCCGGACAGGGCATTCCTCGCATCGATGAAGTTGTCTGGCGCGGCACTCAACGTACTAAACCTACGCCCCCAGAGGGGCACTTCAATTCATTGACCTGTTTTTATGCCACGCCTGAGTGTCAGCAACAGTTTGTTGCTCGACTGGTCTGGCTGAGTGCAAAAGAGGTGCTGGATCTTGAGGGTATCGGCGAGGCGGGGTGGCGGGAACTCCATCAGGCGTATCGCTTTGAACATATCTTTTCGTGGCTGGCATTAACCCCAGAGCAATTACAGTCCGCGCTTGGGGTAAGCAAGGGAGAGAAGCTGTGGCATCAGTTCAATCTGTCACGGCAGCGTCCTTTTACTCGCTGGCTAATCGCCATGGGCATACCGTTAACACAGGTAACACTTAACGCCAGTCACGAGAGTACCTGGCGGCAATTACAGGCGTGCGATGAGAGCCATTGGCGCCAGCTTCCCTCCACGGGAGAGCGTCGTGCCAGGCAGGTGATTCAATGGCGGGATAATCGGCAAGTCAACGCACTAAGTAACTGGTTAGCCGCTCAGCGCGTTACCGGATTTATGCCTTAATGACCTTCATGGTGATAATAGAACACCGGCAGCCCTAGCTTCAGGCGCAGCGCCAATAATCGCGCAGTAAAGCCGAATAGCAGGGTGGAGATAACGACCACATCGTGGTTGGAAACATAATGTTGTAGCACGATGTACAGCACGGCAGCGGCAAATGACACCCCGGCATACAGTTCTTTCTGGAACACCAGCGGAATGCGTTTGCAGAACATATCGCGCAATACGCCACCAAAGACACCGGTGGTGACTGCTGCTACAACGGCAATGATTGGTCCATGTCCCATATCAAGTGCAACCTGTGCGCCGATAATCGAGAACACCACCAGGCCTAGTGCATCCAGTACGAGGAAAATCTTGCGCAGGTAGGGCATGACGGGAGCAATAATTGTGGTTAGCACCGCGGCGGTCGCCACAATAATGACGTACTCAGGATGTTTCACCCAGCCGAGAGGATAATGGCCGAGAAGAATATCACGGACGGACCCGCCGCCAATGGCGGTCGCGGTGGCAATAATAATAACGCCAAATGTATCCATGCGACGACGGCCTGCCGCCAGTGCACCCGTCATGGCTTCAGCAGTGATGCCAATTAAGTATAAAACGTGTAACAGCATGTATTCCCCCTGATTTCCTGGGGGCTAAGGTTAGCGATTTGTGCTCGTTGTCACGATTGAGATTTTCTAAGGCGAAGTGGTTTTAATAACTACAGGTAATTCGAATTTACTAAGCGTGCCAGATGATATGCACTTTAAGCTATAAAAACTGAGTATAGATGATGAGAAAATATAATCCGAAGCGGCGATAAAATAAGCGGATAGTTGAAAAGCAGGCGTAGCGCCGCCATTTTATCGACGGGCTACGTGAGGAGATGACCTATTCGATGTTCTGAATCTGCTCGCGCATTTGCTCGATCAATACCTTCAGCTCAATGGCTGAGTTAGTCACTTCGGCATTGATGGATTTAGAAGCGAGGGTGTTCGATTCACGGTTGAATTCCTGCATCATAAAGTCCAGACGACGGCCGACCGCCTCTTTTTTCTTCAGGATGTTGTAGGTTTCTTTAACGTGGGCTTCCAGACGATCTAATTCTTCCGCCACATCGATACGCTGCGCCATCAGCACCAGCTCTTGTTCAAGACGGTTATTTTCCAGCTGAACCTGTGCGTCTTCGAGTTTGGCAACCAGACGTTCACGCTGCCACTGCAGGATTTCCGGCATATGCGCGCGGACTTTCGCCACTTCGGTGCTGACGCCTTCCAGACGTTGTTCGATTAACGCTTTTAGCGCCTGGCCTTCGGTTTCACGTGCGACAATAAAGTCGTCCAGCGTGCCATCGAGCGCGGCAAGGATCTCTGCGGCAATAGCGTCCAGGTCTTGTTCCTGGGCCGCCATGACACCCGGCCAGCGCAGGATATCAACCGGATTAATTTCGCCTTCATCGCTCTGCATCTTGACCCAGTTTGCGGCGGTGACGAGCTGTTTAGCGAGTTTTTCATTCAGGAGCAACTCACCTTGCGCGCTGGCATCAGGCTCAAAGCGCAACGTACATTCGATTTTACCGCGCGTCAGACGCGTGCGGATGCGTTCGCGTACAACAGGCTCAAGACTACGGAACTGTTCCGGCAGGCGAAAATAGGTTTCCAGATAACGCTGGTTTACCGAGCGCATTTCCCAGGTAGCGCTACCCCATTCACCCTTGATTTCACGCCGGGCGTAGGCGGTCATGCTGCGGATCATAGACGTTCCTGTTTTTGAAGATGAGATGGGAGGATTATAGCCATCCATGTCTTGTCAGGATAGGAATAACCGTCGGAACTCCGTATAATGCGCAGCCACATTCGTTTCAAGCCGGAGATTTTATCATGCGTCCAGCAGGTCGTAGTGCCAACCAGGTGCGTCCCGTCACCCTGACCCGTAATTATACAAAACACGCTGAAGGCTCCGTGCTGGTCGAATTTGGTGATACCAAAGTACTGTGCACCGCTTCGATTGATGAAGGCGTGCCGCGCTTTCTGAAGGGCCAGGGGCAGGGCTGGATCACCGCAGAATATGGCATGTTACCGCGTGCGACTCATACCCGTAACGCACGTGAAGCGGCGAAAGGTAAGCAGGGCGGCCGTACCATGGAAATTCAGCGTCTGATCGCGCGTGCGCTGCGCGCCGCCGTTGACCTGAAAACGCTTGGCGAATTCACCATCACCCTGGACTGCGACGTGATTCAGGCAGACGGCGGTACCCGTACTGCATCCATTACCGGTGCTTGTGTTGCGCTGGCTGATGCGCTGAACAAACTAGTTGCCAGCGGTAAGCTGAAAACCAACCCAATGAAAGGGATGGTTGCTGCGGTGTCCGTGGGTATTGTGAATGGCGAAGCGCTCTGCGATTTAGAGTACGTTGAAGACTCTGCGGCAGAAACCGACATGAACGTGGTGATGACCGAAGATGGTCGCATTATTGAAGTGCAGGGCACGGCGGAAGGCGAACCGTTCAGCCATGAAGAACTTCTCACCCTACTGGCACTGGCCCGAGGGGGAATTGAATCCATCATAACGACGCAGAAGGCGGCGTTAGAAAATTAATTTTAAAGGCGACTGATGAGTCGCCTTTTTTTTGTCTGTTATAAAGTGAGATGAGGAGCGAATCCATGAAACCGTATCAGCGCCAGTTTATTGAGTTTGCGCTTAGCAAGCAGGTACTAAAGTTCGGCGAGTTTACGCTGAAATCCGGGCGTAAGAGCCCCTATTTCTTCAACGCTGGACTGTTTAATACCGGGCGTGACCTGGCACTGTTAGGCCGTTTTTATGCCGAAGCGCTGGTGGATTCCGGTATTGATTTCGATTTGCTGTTTGGCCCGGCGTACAAAGGTATTCCTATTGCCACAACGACCGCCGTTGCGCTGGCAGAACACCACGATAAAGATTTGCCGTACTGCTTTAACCGTAAAGAGGCGAAAACCCACGGCGAAGGCGGTAACCTGGTCGGCAGCGCATTGCAGGGCCGTGTGATGCTGGTGGATGATGTGATCACCGCCGGTACGGCGATTCGTGAGTCGATGGAGATAATCCAGGCGAATGGTGCGATGTTAGCTGGGGTTCTGATTTCTCTCGATCGTCAGGAACGGGGTCGTGGTGAGATTTCCGCTATCCAGGAGGTGGAGCGTGATTATGGGTGCAAGGTCATTTCAATCATTACCCTGAAAGACCTGATTGCGTATCTGGAAGAGAAGACGGAGATGGCGGAACATCTGGCCGCAGTGCGGGCGTATCGTGAAACGTACGGCGTATAATCAGAACTGCCGGATGGCGCTACGCTTATCCGGCCTACGCACTTTCTGTAGACCCGGTAAGCGTAGTAGCGCCACCGGGCAATCAGCGATTACTGCAATTGTGCGACTATCAGCGGCCAGCGGATGTCAAAATCGTCCGTTGGACGGTATTTAAATTCGCTGCGCACAAAACGAGACAGCATACCTTCACAGAAAGCCAGTAACTGGCTGGCCAGCAGCGTTTCATCCATGGCGTAACCTTCACCTTCACGCATCCGTTTTTCTCGCAGAACCTGGCGCAGCTGGGCCTCGATGCGTTCAAACAACTGATTAATGCGGCCCTGCAGACGATCTTGCTCAAACATCAGTGCGTGACCGGTCAGAATACGCGTCAGGCCGGGATTACGTTCACCGAACCCTAAAATCAGCAACACGATCAGACGCAGGCGTGCGCCGGTGTCTTTTTCATCTTTCAAAATCAGGTTGATACGGGTAATCAGACTATCTTCGATAAACTCAATCAGGCTATCGAACATGCGGGTCTTGCTGGGAAAATGGCGATACAATGCCGCTTCGGAAACGCCAACAGAGGCTGCCAGTTTTGCTGTCGTAATGCGTTGGCTTCCATCGCTGGATTCCAGCATCAGCGCCAGAGACTGAAGTATTTCTTCGCGACGATTCCTTTTCGCAGTTTGCTTTTCTACCATGTTACAAAATACCCCTGAAAATAAGCACTTGCCAGGCAGGCATCCACACAGCGACCGCAAACAACTGTTTGCGGTATGTTATTGCGTTATTACGCTGTGGGATACTTCTCTACGGGTTACTTGCGCCCGGAATGGCCGAAGCCGCCTTCGCCACGATCGGTGGCTTCAAATTCTTCCACCAGATTAAATTCAGCCTGCACGACCGGCACAAAGACCATCTGTGCAATACGCTCACCCGGCTCGATAGTGAAGCTGTCCTGGCCACGGTTCCAGACAGATACCATCAGTTGGCCCTGATAATCGGAGTCAATCAAGCCGACCAGGTTGCCGAGGACGATACCGTGCTTATGGCCCAACCCGGAGCGTGGAAGCATCACCGCCGCCAGCGAAGGGTCGGCGATATGAATGGCTAACCCGGTTGGCACCAGCGTCGTCGCGCCCGGAGCCAGTTCTACGGCGTCATCAAGACAGGCGCGCAGGTCAAGTCCGGCAGAGCCAGAGGTGGCGTACGTCGGGAGCGGAAATTGTTGCCCTACGCGTGGGTCCAGAATCTTAACGTCGATTTTTTTCATCATAACGGGTCACGATCTCGTCGAGTAATAATTGGCCCAGGAGTTCTTTACGCTCAAGCGGTAAGACTTTATCTCCATCCTGCCAGAAAAGGTGTAATGCGTTGCTGTCGCTGTTAAATCCTTGAGTAGATAGTGAAACATCGTTTGCACAAATCACATCAAGGTTTTTGCGGATACGTTTTTGCCGGGCATATTCTTCCACATTATTTGTTTCGGCGGCAAACCCAACGACAAAAGGACGATTAGCATTGAGTGCGGCAACCCCGGCGATAATATCCGGGTTTTTGACCATTTTTACTGTGAATTCATCACCCTGCGTCGCCTGCTTTTTGATTTTTTCATGGGCTACGGTTTCTGCGCGATAATCAGCGACGGCGGCACAGCCGATAAAAATATGCTGTTGCTGTACGACTGATTGCACGGCAGCTTCCATTTCGAGCGCCGTAACGACATCAATACGCTGCACCAAAGGCGGCGTGGCTAATGACACGGGACCTGACACCAGCGTGACATTAGCGCCGCGCTTTGCTGCCGCAGCGGCGATGGCGAAACCCATCTTTCCGGAACTGTGGTTAGAAATGTAGCGCACCGGATCAAGCGGCTCGCGTGTTGGGCCAGCCGTAATCATGATGTTGAGATGTTGCAGGGAATTGACAGGTGAAAAATGTTCCGCCGCCACATCCACAATGGTTAACGGATCCAGCATACGGCCAGGGCCAACATCGCCACAGGCCTGGCTGCCGCTGTCGGGTCCCCAAATGAGCAAGCCACGTGACGCGAGAACGCCGAGATTGTGCTGTGTTGCGGCGGCTCGGTACATCTGCTGGTTCATGGCCGGTAAGACGGCAACAGGCGCAGGCGTTGCCAGGCAGATCGTTGACACCAGATCGTTGGCCATGCCAGCGGCAACGCGCGCAATCAAATCAGCCGTGGCGGGGGCCAGGATAACTAAATCGGCCCATTTCCCGAGTTCAATATGACCCATCGCAGCTTCTGCTGCGGGGTCAAGCAAGCTGTCGGAAACGGGGTAGCCCGAAACCGCCTGTAAGCTCAGGGGCGTAATAAACGCTTTTGCCGCCTCGGTCATTGCCACGCGGACGTCTGCGCCACGTTCCCGTAAACGGCGTACCAGCTCGGGGGTTTTGTATGCAGCAATACCGCCACTGACACCAATTACGATTTTTTTACCGGCCAGGCTCATCATGATCTTTCCTGTTGGATTTCACCAGAAGGCGGATATTTTATCACAATCCTCAATGCGAGGTGCTTTTGCCGGGAAGCACTTTGCGAGGCGTCACGAAGAAGTGAAAACAGGACGTCGCTTCATGGCGGGTGTTATGTAACCATTCGCGGGCTAAGGGAGGAGATGCATGGAAGAGATGGAATGTTCGATGCCCCGGGAAAAAATGATGGCGCAGGGGGTAGATTCGCTGACGGATGTTGAGCTATTGGCACTTTTTTTACGTACCGGTTCGCGAGGGAAAGATGTCCTGACGCTGGCAAAAGAAATACTGCAAAATTTTGGTTCTCTGTATGGTCTGTTATCGGCCGATTACATGGATTTCAGCCAGGTTCAGGGTATTGGCGTGGCGAAGTATGCTCAGCTAAAAGGTATTGCCGAATTGGCAAAGCGTTACTACAACGTGCGCGTGATGGAAGAGCGTTCGCTACTGAGTCCCGAAATGGCGCGTGAGTTCCTGCAAAGCCAGTTCTCGCAAGAGGAACGAGAGATCTTTCTGGTGATCTTTCTTGATGCTCAGCATCGTGTGATTAAACACAGCACTCTTTTTTCTGGCACGCTCAGCCATGTCGAGGTACATCCGCGAGAAATTGTCCGTGAGGCGATAAAAATGAATGCGTCGGCGCTGATCCTTGCGCATAATCACCCTTCGGGGTGTGCAGAGCCGAGTAAAGCAGATAAACTTATCACCGAGCGTGTTGTGAAATGCTGTCAGTTCATGGATGTCCGGGTGCTTGATCATCTAGTAATTGGGCGCGGAGAGTACGTTTCTTTTGCGGAACGCGGTTGGATTTAACGCACTTTACGCGATCCATCGGGATCTTTGTCTGTTCGGGACTTGAGCACATCGCTGACTCAGCGTATACTACGCCACCTTTGAGAATCTCGGGTTTGGCATTTGGGCCTGGCAATCGAGAGTTCGCAAATATACGAAATCATTCATTCGGTATCCAACGTTGATGCAGTATGAAAGATTGAGTGTATTGAACTGCGATAACCGGGCTGAGAAGCCTGACGAGGCGCCAATACCCCATACGAAGCTCGAGCTAATTTGATTTTTGGAGAATAGACATGTCCCGAGTCTGCCAAGTTACTGGCAAGCGTCCGGTGACCGGTAACAACCGTTCCCACGCACTGAACGCGACTAAACGCCGTTTCCTGCCTAACCTGCACTCTCACCGTTTTTGGGTTGAGAGCGAGAAGCGTTTTGTCACCCTGCGTGTATCTGCTAAAGGTATGCGTGTTATTGATAAGAAAGGCATCGAAACAGTTCTGTCTGAACTGCGTGCCCGTGGCGAAAAGTACTAAGTACTAAGAGGAAATAAATCATGGCTAAAGGTATTCGTGAGAAAATCAAGCTGGTTTCTTCTGCTGGTACTGGTCACTTCTACACCACCACGAAGAACAAGCGTACTAAGCCGGAAAAACTGGAACTGAAAAAATTCGATCCAGTTGTCCGTCAGCACGTTTTATACAAAGAAGCGAAAATCAAATAATTTTCACTTTGATGTAAAGAAAAACCCTGCCTCGGCGGGGTTTTTTGTTTTCTGGCCGTCCCCATATTAATGAGACCTGATACACCGCCGGAGATGCTATGCCTGAATTACCTGAAGTCGAAACCAGTCGCCGTGGTATTGAGCCGCATCTCGTTGGGGCAACGATTCTGCACGCCATTGTGCGTAATGGGCGTCTGCGTTGGCCGGTATCAGAAGAAATCTATCGTCTTAGTGATAAGCCTGTGCTTAGCGTACAACGTCGTGCGAAGTATCTGCTTTTAGAGCTAGCGGATGGCTGGATTATCATTCATCTGGGCATGTCAGGCAGTTTACGTATTCTTCCTGAAGAACGCCCGGCAGAAAAACACGACCATGTGGATTTGGTGATGAGCAATGGCAAAGTCCTACGCTATACCGATCCCCGGCGGTTTGGGGCGTGGCTATGGACCAAAGAACTGGCGGGACACAATGTTCTCGCGCATCTTGGCCCGGAGCCGCTGAGCGATGATTTCAACGCCAGTTATCTCCAGCAGAAATGCGCGAAGAAGAAAACGGCGATTAAACCCTGGCTGATGGACAACAAGTTAGTGGTGGGGGTTGGCAACATCTATGCCAGCGAGTCGCTGTTTGCGGCTGGTATCCATCCTGACCGCCTGGCATCGTCGCTGTCGGTATCTGAGTGTGAGCTGTTGGTGCGCGTTATCAAGGCGGTTTTGCTTCGCTCTATCGAGCAAGGGGGAACGACGCTGAAGGATTTTCTGCAAAGTGACGGCAAGCCGGGCTATTTTGCCCAGGAGTTGCAAGTCTATGGGCGAGAAGGTGAGCCTTGCCGTGCATGCGGCGCGCCGATCGTTGCGACAAAACATGCACAGCGAACGACATTCTACTGCCGTCGCTGCCAGAAATAGCGTAGATAACGCCTTTACTTCAGCTTGACCATTAACGCCTGGTGCACGTTCGCCGGTAAAAAGTGGGTCACGTCCCCCTGATGGCGGGCGACTTCTTTAACCAGCGATGATGAGATAAATGACCATTCTTTGGAAGGCATCAAAAAGACGCTTTCCAGCTGCGGCATCAGGTGGCGATTCATGTGCGCCAACTGCATTTCATACTCAAAATCTGCCACGGCACGCAGCCCACGAATCAGAACATTTGCCTGTTTATCGCGGGCGAAGTTTGCCATTAAGTCGCTAAACCCCAGTACTTCGACATTGTCGAGATGCGCCGTTGCCTGCTGTGCCAGCTCAACACGCTCTTCCAGAGTAAACATCGGTTTTTTACTGGGACTTGCGGCAATCGCCAGAATCACGTGATCGAACATGCTTGTTGCACGCGTCACGATATCGATATGGCCGTTAGTAATGGGATCGAAGGTTCCTGGATAAATTGCCCGTTTTTGCATGACAACCCTCAGTGCGTTTTGGGTGGCAGGTAAGGTTCCAGCAGCTGCAGCAGACGCTGTAGCGCGCCCTGGTTTTGATACAGAACTTCAACTGCATGACGACCATAGAAATTACGATAATCTGCATCGGTCAGCAACGACGAGATCTCTTTCACCAACGTGGTGGTATCGGTGACGGTGATCAATCCACTTGCCTGCTCAAGTCGGGCGCAAATATCTTTAAAATTAAAAGTATGTGGTCCCATCAGTACGGGAATCGCATGCGCAGCAGCTTCTAATGGGTTATGACCCCCACGTTCAACCAGTGAGCCGCCGACGAACGCCAGGTCGGCAATGCCGTACAGCAGCATCAGTTCGCCCATCGTATCGCCAATAACCACCTGAGTACCTGAAGACGGGACTTCTCCCGAGGACCGTGTGGTATAGCTTAGCCCAGCCTGGCGTACGAGGTTAATGGCATCCGGAAAACGTTCCGGATGTCGTGGAACCAGAATCAGTAACAGATTCGGGAACTGATTTAATAATGCCTGATGCGCGGCGACGATAATGCTTTCTTCACCATCGTGTGTGCTGGTAGCAATCCATACCGGGCGATGTGGTGCCCACTGGCGACGTAACGTGATCGCTTTAGCGGCCAACTGCGGGGTGACGGAAATATCAAATTTCAGACTGCCGGTGACGGTCACCTGATTGCTCTTTGCGCCAAGCGTAATAAAGCGTGCACCATCTTCTTCATTTTGTGCGGCAATCAGCGTAATACGACGTAGTAATCTGCCAACAAATTTACCCAGTTTCGCGTAGCCTGCGGCCGAGCGGGCGGAAAGTCGGGCGTTAGCAATGACCAGAGGAATATGACGTTTGTGGAGTGCCGCGATCAGATTTGGCCACAACTCGGTTTCCATGATTAACACCAGTTTGGGGTCAACTTTGTTCAGGAAACGGTTGAGTGCATCGGGTAAATCGTAAGGTAAATAGACGTGTTGAACGTCAGTACCAAATGCAGACTGGACGCGCTCTGAGCCGGTTGGTGTCATGGTGGTAACCGTGATCGGCAGGTCCGGGTAACGATGTCGCAGGGCGCGGACTAATGGGATCGCCGCCAGTGTTTCGCCCACGGACACAGAATGCAGCATGATGCCGCCTGGCTTTAGTGGACGACGATAAAATCCGTAGCGTTCACCCCAGCGTTTACGGTAGGCCGGAGCCTTACGACCGCGCACCCAAAGCCGTATCCAGATCAAGGGCTGAATAAGGTAGAAAAGGGCGGTGTAAAGCAATTCGAGCATAATAGTGGCTAACCTAGGGATGTGCTGGGGATTCTATGTATTTAACTGTGGCTTTACCATTACTTTTCCAGATTTTAGCTTAAATAGCCTTAAGTGTGGCCCTTCCACTGGGGGAATCTTCATTTTTTTGCGAGCTGATGTTCTCCATTGGCAAAGTAGGTTCGTAAGGAAAAGGAATGCTTCAGTAGTTTATCTATGGTTATGATTTAAAAAGTTAAAATTATAAAATTGTCTAGTTTTTATTCATATCGGATTGAGGTGAAAGAAGTGGTACACTAACGCGCAAAAGTCAGTGCGGTATCAGTAATCAGGTAGCTGTTGAGCCTGGGGCGGTAGCGTGCTTTTTTCTGCTTAACTTAACCAGACAATCACAACAAAAGAGTCGCTTGTGGATAAGTCATTTCGAAGAATCCTGGTCATAAAAATGCGTTTTCACGGAGATATGTTATTAACAACTCCCGTCATTAGTACGCTAAAGCAGAACTATCCCGACGCTAAAATCGATGTGCTTCTTTATGAAGACACTATACCGATCTTGTCTGAAAATCCTGAAATTAATGCCCTTTATGGTATTAAAAATAAAAAGACAAAGTTAACAGGCAAGATTATAAATTTCCTGCAGCTAATCAGAGCATTGAGAGCAAACCGGTATGATTTGATTGTAAATCTTACGGATCAGTGGGTAGTTGCATTACTCATGCGGCTACTGAGTGCGCCAATCAAAATCTCTCAAGACTATGGTCATCGTCAGTCATTTTTCTGGAAAAATAGTTTTACATGCTTAGCTCCGTTGAGTGGTACCAATGTGGTGGAAAGTAATCTGTCTGTATTGACGCCGTTGAAACTGAAATCAATTGTGACACATACGACAATGAGTTACCCACCGGCCAGTTGGGAACGTATGCGGACTGAACTAAATCGAGCTGGGGTTGGTGAAGAGTACGTTGTGATTCAACCGACGGCACGCCAACGTTTCAAATGCTGGAACAACGAAAAGTTTTCAGAGGTAATTGATGCTTTGCACCAGCGTGGCCTGGAGGTAATTCTGACCTCTGGCCCAGACGAGGATGATCTGGCTTGCGTTAATGAAATCGCACAAGGATGTGAACAAAAGCCTGTTACTGCGCTAGCTGGAAAGATGAGTTTTCCTGAACTGGGAGCGGTTATCGATCATGCCCAGCTGTTTATTGGAGTTGACTCTGCACCCGGGCATATTGCAGCAGCAGTTGATACACCATTGATATGCCTGTTTGGTGCAACGGATCATAACTTCTGGCGTCCATGGTCAAATCAGATAATTCAATTCTGGGCCGGCGATTACCGTCCGATGCCCCCACGTGAACAGCGCAATCGCAATGAAATGTATCTTTCGGTGATTCCCGCTGACGATGTTATTGCTGCTGTCGATAAACTATTACCCGGTAGACTTGTGCCGCCACAAGCGGGGAGTCCCGTATGATTGTTGCTTTCTGTTTGTATAAATACTTCCCATTCGGTGGGTTACAGCGTGATTTTATGCGCATTGCGCAAACTGTAGCGGCACGAGGTCACCATGTTCGTGTCTACACGCAGTCCTGGGAAGGTGAGTGTCCTGACGTTTTTGAATTAGTTCTTGTACCGGTAAAGTCCCGGACAAACCATGGCCGCAATGCGGAATATTATTCTTGGGTCCAGGCACATTTACTCCAGCACCCTGTCGAGCGAGTTGTTGGGTTTAACAAAATGCCGGGGCTGGATATTTATTATGCTGCAGATGTTTGTTATTCCGAGAAAGTTGCGCAAGAAAAGAGCATTTTTTATCGTCTGACATCTCGTTATCGCCATTATGCTGAGTTTGAACGTGCGACTTTCCAGCAGGGGCAACCGACACAGCTTCTGATGTTGACGAATAAACAGATAGCGGATTTCCAGAAGCATTATCAGACTGAAGCTGAACGTTTTCATATTCTGCCCCCAGGTATTTATCCGGACCGTAAGTACAGCCAGCAAATTCCGAATAGCAGAGACATTTATCGTCAGAAAAACGGTATTTCGGAGCAGCAGTATTTATTATTGCAAGTTGGTTCTGACTTTACCCGTAAGGGTGTGGATCGCTCTATACGTGCGTTGGCTTCTTTACCTGAGACACTTCGTCAAAATACGTTATTGTTTGTTGTAGGACAGGACAAACCTCGAAAATTTCAGACTCTGGCAGATAAATTGAATGTACATGCTAATGTACGTTTTTTCTCAGGCCGCAATGATGTTGCAGAATTAATGGCTGCGGCTGATTTATTGATGCATCCGGCTTATCAGGAGGCGGCAGGCATTGTGCTACTAGAGGCAATCACTGCAGGGCTGCCGGTTTTGACCACAGCTGTATGCGGTTACGCGCATTATATTGTTGATGCTAACTGTGGTATGGCAATTGCAGAACCATTCCGTCAAGAAACGCTGAATGAAGTCTTACGTAAAGCGCTGGTAGAGCCTTCATTGTGTTCTGAGTGGAGGGAAAATGCACGAAACTATGCGGATACGCAAGATTTATACAGCCTACCGGAGAAAGCAGCGGATATGATTACGGGTGGTTTAGATGGTTGAATTAAAAGAACCGTTAGCCACATTATGGCGCGGGAAAGATGCATTTGAAGAAGTTAAAAATTTACAAGGTGAAGTATTCAGAGAGCTGGAAACTCGCCGTACGCTACGATTTGAACTAGCGGGTAAAAGCTATTTTTTAAAATGGCACAGAGGCACTTCTCTGAAGGAGATTGTTAAAAATCTACTTTCATTACGCATGCCAGTATTAGGTGCTGATAGAGAATGGAATGCTATTCATCGCCTGAGTCAATTGGGCGTGGATACAATGACAGGAGTGGGATTTGGTGAGAAAGGATTGAATCCACTGACTAAAACCTCGTTTATTATTACTGAGGATCTCACTCCAACCATCAGCCTGGAAGATTACTGTGCGGAATGGGCCACAAATTCTCCCGATGTGAAAGTGAAGCGTATGATTATTGATCGTGTTGCCACCATGGTGCGTAAGATGCATGCTGGAGGTATCAATCATCGCGATTGCTATATTTGCCACTTTTTATTACATCTTCCTTTTTCTGGGCATGAGGACGATCTCAAGATTTCAGTGATTGATTTGCACCGTGCTCAGATTCGGTCGACCGTTCCCCGACGCTGGCGTGACAAAGACTTGATTGGTCTCTATTTTTCATCCATGAATATTGGATTAACACAGCGTGATATATATAGATTTCTACGCGTCTATTGCGAGTTGCCATTGAAAAGCATCCTAAGCCAGGAGGCTGATTTGTTCAATGAAGCACAGGTTAAAGCTAATAAAATACGCGAAAGAACAATTCGTAAATCTCTGTGATTAATTTATCCTGAACTATTTGGAATAGGGCATGTGAGAACGTGGTCTATTTCTCAAAAATTGGTAAGAGTCAAATGTCTCAATTTAGTGATAAAGAAGTTATCCTTTCTGTTTTTGAGTACGATTTTTGGGAAAATACTTCTGCTGACTGTTTTAATATCGGTTATGGTATTGACAGGAATTTTTTATTTGGCTGCGGCGTTTCAATAGCCTCTATATTATTGTCGAATAAAAAAATCGATTTCACATTTCATATATTTACTGATTATTTCGATGAGAGTGATAAAGCCAGATTCTCCGATCTGGCTAAACAATATCAATCCTGTATCAAAGTCTACCTAATTGATTGCAATAAATTAAAAGACTTACCTAGTACCAAAAATTGGACTTATGCAACATACTTCCGTTTTGTTATTGCAGATTATTTTTATAATAAGGTAGATAAATTATTATACCTTGATGCTGATATTGCTTGCCAGGGTTGTGTACGAGAACTGGTCGATTATAAGTTTTCCGCAGATGAGATCGCTGTCGTTGTAACGGAAAGAGATTCCGAATGGTGGCATAATCGTTCTGTAACGCTGGCCACTCCAGAATTAACTGCCGGATACTTTAATGCTGGGTTCTTACTTATCAATATCAACGCATGGCACAGTAATAATATCTCTTCCCGAGCCATCGAAATGTTGCGTATTCCAGAATGGGTGGAAAGAATAACTCATCTTGATCAAGATGTCCTTAATGTGTTGTTAGCCGGAAAAGTAACTTTTATCAATGGTAAATACAATACTCGCTTTAGCATTAATTATGAACTGAAAGATAAAGTAGTCAACCCTGTTAATAATGAAACTGTCTTCATTCATTATGTAGGACCGACTAAACCCTGGCATGAGTGGTCCAACTATCCGGTATCGAAGAGTTTTTTAGTTGCGAAAGAGGCCTCGCCCTGGCATTCAGTAGCGCTTCTCAAACCGACCAATAGTAACCAATTCAGATATTGTGCAAAGCATAAATTTAAACAAGGGTTATACGTTCAGGGACTGTATAGCTACTTTAATTATTATCTGACTAAGTTGAAAGGTTAACTGCTGGTTAAGTGCATTACTAAAATCATCCATAACTATGCAGAACTTGGCCGCTGAAAAATATAGCTGAAATAATTAAAGGTAATTAAATTGGACTTCAAAAGGTTAACTAACTTCAAAGATATCATTGAGTTAGACAGACGTGTTACTCCATGTGATGATCGTGACACTTTTAATATTTCATGGGGGATCGATAAAAATTACCAAACTGGTGCGGCAATCTCTATTGCATCTATCCTTGAAAATAATAAAGAGAGTAATATTAATTTTACCTTTCATATTATTGCGGATTATTTAGAGCAAGATTATATTGCACTTTTGACACAGTTAGCAGAACAGTATAAAACAGTTATTAAGCTATATCATATTGATTCTGAACCGTTGGTGTCACTGCCTAAAACAAATATATGGCCAGTGTCAATATACTATCGCTTGCTTTCATTTGATTACTTTTCTGAACGATTAGATCGACTGCTATATCTAGATGCTGATATTACGTGTAAAGGCTCTTTAGAGGATCTTGCCGCTCTGAAATTTGATGGGGAATATGGTGCGGTCGTAGTAGATGTTGATTCCATGCAGGCTAAAAGCGCAGAACGTTTACATAACCCTGAGTTTAAAGGCAACTACTTTAACTCGGGGGTCATGTATATAAACTTGCAACAATGGCTTAACTCTAGTTTGACGAAGAGATTTTTTGAACTATTGTCAGATGAAAATATAGTTTCCAAAGTAAAATATCCTGATCAAGATATTTTAAATATTATGTTTTTGCATCATGCGGTATTATTACCGAGAAAATTTAACTCAATTTACTCATTGAAGTCTGAGTTTGAAATTAAAAATAAAAATCATTATAAATCAGTGATTAATGAAGAGACAGTATTTATTCATTATACTGGTGTAACAAAACCATGGCACGAGTGGGCTGATTATTCCTCAGCACAGTTTTTCCGCACAGTATATGAGAAGTCACCATGGAAGAATCAGCCTTATCAAGTTGCAAAACAAAAGCATGAATATAGAGAAAAATATAAGCATCTTCTTTATCAAAATAAAATAATTCCAGGCCTGATCGCAGCAATTAAATATAAGACAATGTGAAGGTGATCTTTATGATTGATAAAATCATATTTACTGTAACCCCTATTTATTCTATTCCACCACGTGGTGCCGCGGCAGTTGAGACCTGGATGTATCAGGTTGCACAGAGAACTCAATTCCCTAATCGTATTGTCTGCATAAAGAATGAAGGATATTCTGATTATTCTTACGTAAACGAACGATGCAGTATTCATCGCATAGGATTTAGTCCGTTATATAAGCGTATTTTCCAAAAGTGGACCCGACTGGATCCGGTACCTTATTCAAAGCGCATACTGAAAGTTGCTGAAAAGTTTGAGATAACCGATCAAAGTGTGATTGTTGTCCATAACAGTATGAAGCTATATCGACAAATTCGTTCGCGAGCTCCTCAGGCAAGAGTTGTGATTCATATGCATAATGCTTTTGAACCTAAGTTGCTCGATCAAAAAGTTAAGATGATCGTACCAAGTTTGTTTTTGAAGAATTATTATCAATCTTATCTTCCTGAAGCTGATATTGTTATTGTACCTAATGGTATTGACTTGGATATCTATCAATCGTCCTATGAATCAATATCAAAGAGTAAATTAAATATTTCCCCAGAAAGCAAGGTGGTATTTTTTGCTGGACGCATAGTACCTGATAAAGGTGTTCTCTTGCTTCTGCAGGCTTTTGAAAAGCTGCAACATGAAAACAAAAATCTGAATCTTGTGGTCGTTGGTGATCACATGGAAGTAAGTAAGAATGATAAAGGTGATTATCAGCGCGAAGTGCGGGAGATAGCTGAGCGTCTCAAACCACATTGCATTATGTTGGGTAGTATCTCTCCCGAGAAAATGCACTATTACTATCCACTGGCAGACATAGTAGTGATTCCTTCGCAGTTTCAGGAGCCATTTTGTATGGTGGCAATTGAGGCTATGGGTGCCGGGAGGCCTGTATTAGTCAGCACTCGAGGCGGCATGATTGAGTTTGTTAAAGATAAGATTACAGGCTATCACTTAACAGAGCCGATGACTGCAGACACTATTGCTGAGGATATCACCAGGGTCATGCTGGAAAGTGATTTACCGGATACGGCCCAACGAGGGCAGCAATACGTCTTTAAAAACTATAGCTGGTCTGCTGTTACGCAACGTTTTGAAGAGGTTATTTGTAACTGGTTCGAGTGATAAAAAGGCTACATATAGTAGCCTTTTTTAATGATTTATTTATTCTTCAGGGCTAACAGTAACCCAGCAAAAATACCCAACAGATCTAATTCAATCTGCTCAACGTTACCGCGAATAATAAAATAACCGACAAATGAAAGTAAAATTATCATATAAGCATTGTATGGGGAGTGATAATTCTCCCTAAATGCATGCGTGACGCACTCTCTCACAATGCTTGTGTACACCAGTATTAATCCCAGAAGTCCAAGCAACCCTGTACCAAACCAGACAAAGAGAATAAGGTTGTGTGGTCCAATTGACTCGCGGAATGTCCAGTTTGGATAATCAACAACACGCTTGTTGTACACTATCTTATAAGCATTGTTACCAAAGCCATAGCCTATAACCGGGTTTTCAAGGATTAGGTCAAACGCACTTCCTTGGGTACCATTAGTATAGCGGTATGAGCTGTCAGTTTGCTGTAATTTAACTGTCAGGTTTTCTGATATATCTTTGTGTGAAAAAATAGCTGTCAGAGCAACAATGGCGACGAGTACTCCAACAAGACACAATCGCCATTGTTTATAAATAACTATCCATGTAAGAGCGATGATAAATACAGATAACCAAGCGCCACGGGACAATGTTCCGAGAATTAGAAAGGTATAAATTGCCCCTAGCGTCAGGAATAATATACGGTATTTTGCTGATTTAAGTAACCATAGATTCAGAAGCGCGGGAAATAAAAATACCATTGCGTCTGAAATTCCGCGATGTTGATAATTAGTAAAAGGCATGATTCCTTGCTGATAGTCCTGATAATAAAGGACAAGTTCTGAAAGGCATCGCAAACTAAGAGCTGTAAGGAACGAGAAGAATATCAACTTTGAAATGGTTTCTTTGCTTTCTTCTCTTAATAATACAGGGATCGCAATAGTGCATAATAAAACATTTTCAACAACAGAGTTGTTTATCTCTTTCAGGCTAGCTTTTAGTTCAGGAGTGAACATTAAAGAGATGAAAGTAGCGATTACAAGAAATAATACACTTGAAAAAATAAATGTTTTAAAAGTTGAAATGTAATGACGAGGATTTTTGCATAAATAGACTATCGTAGTGATTGTCATCAGTATGACAATCAAATGTTTATAACGTGTAATATCACCTAAGAAATAGGTGGCGATAAAAAGAAATACAAGTCCTCTATTCCAGTTTACCTTCCAGTTTTTATTCTCATTTAAAAAAAAATTTGTTAGAGTCATCATTTCTCCGACACCGGCAGACAATTATTCAAGAATTCACAATTAATTGATCTAAATACGGTCGAAGAATGCAAGTCTGAAAGGTTTTCACTTCCTGAGCGACATACCACTTGATTCTTCCCATACCCACCAATCAATCCTGGGTCTGTTGGACCGTACAACGTAATATTAGGGCGATCCAGCGCAGCGGTTAAATGGCTCAGGCCTGTATCAACCGACACCACAAATTTTGCCCCCGCCAATACGCGAGCGACCTCTTCAAGAGTCATCCGTGGAAGAACATCAACATAAGAAAAACCATCCGCCAGCCTAAGGGCCCGTGCTTCTTCATGGGGAGCACCCCAGGGCAGTTTAATACGTATGCCAGCGTTATTTAACAGGCCAATTAGCTCCCGCCAGTTGGCTTCTGGCCAGTGTTTATCATCACGCGTCGTGGCATGCAGAAATACGGCATACTGCCCTGTCTCAGCATTACCTTCTTTCAGAAAATGTTGAGCGATAGCGTAATCACCCTGCGACTGCGGTTTGGCATATCCCAGACTTTTGGCGAACAGCTCACGCGTACGTTCTACCGCGTGCTGCTGCCGGGCAATGTGATGTTTGCGATTATAAAACAGGCTAGCCAAGGGTTCACGTGCCGTGCTCCAGTCCATACCATGCTTGATGCCACGCGCCAGACGCGTAACCAACGCTGCGCTTTTAACCAAACCCTGCGCATCAATTATCGCGTCATACTGGCGTAAACGCATCGCATCACGAAAGGCTTTACGCTCGGCTTTAATCGGCGCTGAAAACCAGGCTTTACGCCAACGACGAATCGCCACTGGGATCACGCGGTCAACGGCCGTATGCCAGGTTGGGATCTGCGCGAAACCCTCTTCCACTACCCAATCAAATTGAATATCCGGCATGACCTGCTGCGCATCAGTTAATGCAGGTAACGTATGCAGTACATCGCCCATAGACGATGTTTTAACGATCAGTACCCGCATCCGTCAGGCTTCCTCTTGTAACAACAGGTCGTTGAGTTCTTTCAGTACGCGCTGGGGGGTAATGTCAATCAGGCTCTGATGATAGCCTTCTGCCGCATCGCCCTTGCGTACTTTGTGATAACCTGTAATCAGGCGAATCACGCGCGCCTTGTGTGAAAGAGGCGGAGTGAAATCCGGGCTGCTGGGGCCGTATAATGCGACCAATGGGCGGTTTAGCGCGGCGGCAACGTGCATTAATCCAGAGTCGTTGGTGACCACCGCTTTGCAGGCTGCGAGAAGGATGACGGCCTGCTCCAGCTGTGTTTCGCCCGCCAGATTACGGCACCATGCCTGCTGCTCAACGTTCAGCGTCGCCAGGATCTCATTTCCGGCCTCATGGTCTTTTGCCGAGCCAAACAGCACAATCTGATGGCCCTCATCGATCAATTGCTTCGCCAGTTCTGCGTAGTGGTAATGTGGCCATCGTTTTGCAGGGCCAAATTCAGCGCCAGGGCAAAAGCCG
The DNA here is from genome assembly GCF_005280825.1 of Citrobacter sp. wls829. Taxonomy (NCBI): domain Bacteria; kingdom Pseudomonadati; phylum Pseudomonadota; class Gammaproteobacteria; order Enterobacterales; family Enterobacteriaceae; genus Citrobacter; species Citrobacter sp. wls829. The sequence goes on along the minus strand of NZ_SZWP01000055.1, from coordinate 127,653 downwards.
ATGATGGGGCGTTCGGCAGAGAGGGAAAACTGACTACAGGTCAGTGATTTCTCGCCTTCGCTGACCTGCAACTGCGGCCATAGCAGAGGCTGCGGCAAATCTTTGGCTGTCAGCATCACGCCTTTATCATAAGCCAGGGCCACATAGCGCTCGACCATCAGCGGCCATGCGTCTTTATCCAGCACGCGCGCATCGTTTAGCAGACCGTAGCGCATTTCGCCACGCCAACCTGTACGATGGGGAATGCCAGCAAAGAACGGCACCAGAGCTGATTTAAACGAGTTAGGCAGCACATAGGCGCGGTCATAGCGCTTTTCACGCAGGCTGTGACCGAGTTTACGGCGTTCGCCGACCTCCAGCGCGCCATGACCCAACGGCATGGCGATAGCTTCGTTGACTTCAGGCATGCGCGACAGCAGCGGACGGCACCACGCAGGTGCCATCACGTCGATTATCGCCTGGGGATAGCGCGCCTTAAGCGTGCGATAGAGACTTTGCGACATCATCATGTCGCCCACCCAGGACGGGCCCACCACCAGAATCCTCATTGATTGCCTGCCTTACGCGTCGCGGTTCAGCCAAGCCATATATTCCGTGACGCCTTCGGCGACGGTTTTAAACGGCTTATCATAGCCCGCTGCGCGCAGGTTAGTCAGATCGGCCTGGGTAAATGCCTGGTAGCGACCTTTCAGTTTTTCCGGGAATGGGATGTACTCAATGCTGCCTTTGTTGTGATACGCAAGCGTTGCATCGGCAACGGCCTGGAAAGATTCCGCACGACCGGTACCGAGGTTAAAGATGCCGGAAACCCCGTTTTCCAGGAACCACAGGTTTACCGCAGCCACATCGCCGACATAAACGAAATCACGTTTGAAGTTTTCACTGCCTTCGAACAGTTTTGGTGTTTCGCCATTGTTGAGCTGGGTATTGAGGTGGAAGGCGACACTCGCCATGCTGCCTTTATGGCCTTCACGTGGTCCGTAGACGTTGAAATAGCGGAAGCCAACAATCTGAGAGTTCGCTTCTGGCAGGATCTGACGAACGTACTCGTCGAACAGGAATTTTGAGTAACCGTAGACGTTCAGCGGCTTCTCATATTCACGGGATTCGATGAAATCAGAAGTGCGACCGCCATAAGTGGCGGCAGAAGACGCGTACAGGAACGGGATTTCACGCTCCAGGCAGTAGTGCAGCAGCTCTTTGGAGTATTGATAGTTGTTATCCATCATATACTTGCCGTCCCACTCGGTGGTGGAAGAGCATGCGCCTTCGTGGAAAATCGCTTCGATATCGCCGAAATCTTCCCCGGCCATAATCTGGATCAGGAAGTCTTCCTTGTCCATGTAGTCAGCAATATTCAGATCCACCAGGTTAACAAACTTGGTGCCGTCTTTCAGGTTGTCCACCACCAGGATGTCGGTGATGCCTTTATCATTCAGGGACTTAACGATGTTGCTGCCGATAAAGCCCGCGCCGCCGGTAACGATGATCATAAATGTAACCTTCGAATTATGGAGTCAGAGACAATCTCAGACACTAATGTTTGTAATCATACCATCACATCGGCATCCCTTCAGCCTCTTAAGTAAGATGGCGAGTCGGCAGACGGTCTATAAACACTGGCATAAGAATGCTTATTTAATGGTTATTATTTGTATTGAATTATTCTTAAATGCATTGCGGTTTTTTAATAACCACCCATGTATATTATATGTACAAAAACAAAAGCTATGTGATATAATATTTTTTTTATTAATGGTTTGATATGGCTATGAAATCATCTACCACTATTGTTACAGCATATTTTGATATCGGTAGGGGGGAGTGGACTGTTAATAAAGGCTTCCGTGAAAAACTATCCCGATCTTCTGATGTCTATTTTGATTACTTCAAGCGGTTAGCCGCTTTAGAAAACGATATGGTTATTTTTACTTCGCCTGAGTTTGAAGCCAGAATTGCGGAAATACGCAAAGGTAAGCCCACAAAAATTATAACTATAGATTTAGATAATAAATTCAAACACATTAAAAATAAAATTAGACAAATCCAGCAGGATGATGCCTTTAAGAGTAAGTTAGAAACTCGACAGCTTGGTAACCCTGAATACTGGTCTCCAGAATATGTGTTGATCACTAATTTAAAAGCATATTTTGTAGCTAAAGCTATTAATTTAGGCTTAGTTAATACTCCGATGGTTGCATGGATCGACTTCGGGTATTGTCGTAAACCTCAGGTCACTGGCGGTTTAAAGGTATGGGATTTCCCATTTGATCGTAATAAAATGCATCTCTTTACGATTAAAAAAGGCTTGGTTGTATCATCAATAAAGCAAGTGTTTGACTTTATGATTGGGAATCATATTTATATTATCGGTGGCGCTATTGTTGGCTCTCAGGAAAAATGGAAAGAGTTTTATTCATTAGTCACTGAATGCCAAAAAGAGACCCTCAGAAATAATATTGTTGATGATGATCAGGGTATTTTTGTTATGTGTTATTACAAGCGCCCTGCGCTATTAATGCTTAATTACCTTGGTCGTGGCAAATGGTTCGATCTGTTCCGTGTTTATCGGCGAACCGCGTTAGGTGCAAAACTCCAGGCACTACGAATTTTTCTGACCCGAAAGTAGTGGTTCGAATGGGATCTAAGGGTTACCTGAGCAGATAGAATGCTGTGAAGGCATTCTTCTGTTATTGCTGCTGTTTTTTCACCTCAAACAATAAAGCTTTTTTAAATCAATTGGTTGTGAATTATCCCTCCTAATAAAGATACACGGCAGCATCACTGATTAGCCATGTGGATATACGTGATTTATGCTTCATTTTGAAGAAGTGATGACGCGTCATCTCGTATCAATGTATAGCTTTGGGTAATATGTGCTGAAATTTGCCCAGTCTGGAGAATTGCAATGCGTGGGAATTTTTACAAGCAGTTAACGAACGACCTGGAAACCGCACGTGCGGAAGGGCTGTTTAAAGAAGAACGCATTATTACGTCTGCGCAGCAGGCGGATATCACGGTGGCTGATGGAAGCCACGTGATTAACTTTTGTGCGAACAACTATCTGGGACTGGCTAACCACCCGGAACTGATTGCAGCGGCAAAAGCGGGTATGGATTCTCACGGGTTTGGCATGGCTTCGGTGCGCTTTATCTGCGGCACCCAGGACAGCCACAAGCAGCTGGAGCAAAAACTGGCGGCGTTCCTCGGTATGGAAGATGCCATTCTTTATTCTTCCTGCTTTGATGCCAACGGCGGCCTGTTCGAAACGCTGCTGGGCGCAGAAGATGCGATTATCTCCGATGCCCTGAACCACGCCTCTATCATCGACGGCGTTCGTCTGTGTAAAGCGAAGCGTTTCCGTTACGCCAATAATGATATGCAGGAACTGGAAGCGCGCCTGAAAGAAGCGCGTGAATCTGGGGCGCGTCACGTGCTGATTGCTACCGACGGCGTGTTCTCGATGGACGGCGTGATTGCCAACCTGAAAGGCGTCTGCGACCTGGCGGATAAGTACGACGCACTGGTGATGGTTGATGATTCCCACGCGGTGGGTTTTGTCGGCGAAAACGGCCGCGGTTCCCATGAATACTGCGAAGTGATGGGGCGTGTCGACATCATTACCGGTACGCTGGGTAAAGCACTGGGCGGCGCGTCCGGTGGTTATACCGCAGCGCGTAAAGAAGTCGTGGAGTGGCTACGTCAGCGTTCCCGTCCGTACCTGTTCTCCAACTCACTGGCTCCGGCGATTGTGGCGGCGTCCATTAAGGTGCTGGAAATGGTTGAGTCCGGCCATGACCTGCGCGATCGCCTGTGGGCAAACGCTCGTCAGTTCCGTGAGCAAATGTCCGCCGCTGGCTTTACGTTAGCCGGTGCCGATCACGCGATTATTCCGGTGATGTTGGGTGATGCAGTCGTTGCACAACAGTTCTCCCGTGAACTGCAAAAAGAAGGTATTTACGTTACCGGCTTCTTCTATCCGGTGGTTCCGAAAGGCCAGGCGCGTATCCGTACCCAGATGTCTGCGGCGCATACCCCTGAGCAGATTACGCGTGCTGTTGACGCGTTCACACGCATTGGTAAACAACTGGGCGTTATTGCCTGAGGATGTGAAATGAAAGCGTTATCCAAACTGAAAGCGGAAGAAGGCATTTGGATGACCGACGTTCCTGAACCGGAACTCGGCCATAACGATTTGCTGATTAAAATCCGTAAAACAGCCATCTGCGGGACTGACGTTCACATTTATAACTGGGATGAATGGTCGCAAAAAACCATCCCGGTTCCAATGGTTGTTGGGCATGAGTATGTCGGCGAAGTAGTCGGCATCGGCCAGGAAGTGAAAGGTTTTAAAATTGGCGATCGCGTGTCGGGTGAAGGCCACATTACTTGCGGACATTGCCGTAACTGCCGTGGTGGGCGTACTCACCTGTGCCGCAATACGACCGGTGTCGGTGTAAACCGTCCGGGTTGTTTTGCTGAGTACCTGGTGATCCCGGCGTTTAACGCGTTCAAGATCCCGGATAACATCTCCGATGATTTAGCCTCAATCTTCGATCCGTTCGGCAATGCGGTTCACACGGCACTGTCGTTCGATTTGGTCGGAGAAGATGTGCTGGTTTCTGGTGCGGGTCCTATCGGGATTATGGCGGCAGCCGTCGCGAAGCACGTTGGTGCACGCCACGTTGTCATTACGGATGTGAATGAGTATCGCCTTGAGCTGGCACGCAAAATGGGTATTACTCGCGCGGTAAACGTAGCGAAAGAGAACCTGACTGACGTCATGGCCGAGCTGGGTATGACCGAAGGGTTTGATGTGGGTCTGGAGATGTCCGGTGCGCCGCCAGCGTTCCGCGCCATGCTGGACACCATGAACCACGGCGGTCGCATCGCCATGCTGGGTATTCCGCCGTCAGACATGTCCGTCGACTGGACAAAGGTTATCTTTAAAGGGCTGTTTATTAAAGGTATCTACGGTCGCGAAATGTTTGAAACCTGGTACAAAATGGCTGCATTGATCCAGTCTGGTCTGGATTTGTCGCCAATCATCACCCATCGGTTCTCCATCGATGAGTTCCAGCAGGGCTTTGACGCGATGCGTTCAGGTCAGTCAGGGAAAGTGATCCTGAGCTGGGATTAACCGTTTCTGATTAATGGGTTCTGTGTGCTGTCCCCGGATATTTATGTTCATTAAATACCCGGGGATTTTTTTCTGGCGCGATCCCGCTTGTCCGGCGCATTTTAGGTCAAAGATAAGAATAACTTTCTCTGATCTTCTGCCGCGTAATATGCTAAAAATTGCCGTTAATTACATTGTTTGGCAGGATTTTATATGACCTATACTCCCGGCCTATTGAGCGTCATTATGCCGCTTTACAATACGGGTGAACCGTTCATTGCGTGTATGGATTCGCTGATCGCGCAAACCTGGAAAAATCTAGAGATCATCATCGTAAATGATGGTTCTACGGATAACTCGGCGGAGCTTGCTCAGGCATATGCGGATCGTTATCCACACGTCCATCTGCTGCACCAGCGCAACGCGGGCGTCTCGGCGGCGCGAAATACCGGTATGGCGGTAGCAAAGGGCGAGTATATCGCTTACGTCGATGGTGACGACATTGCCTATCCGGAAATGTATGAAACGCTGATGAATATGGCGCTGCAGGACAATCTGGACGTTGCCCAGTGCAACGCCGACTGGTGTATTGCGGAAACGGGTCATACCTGGGCATCTATTCCCACCGATCGTATTCGTTCTACCGGCGTCATGACCGGGCCGGACTGGCTGCGAAAAGCACTTGCCAGTCGTCGCTGGCGGCATGTGGTCTGGATGGGGGTTTACCGTCATCAAACCATCCGCGACGCTGGGCTAACCTTTCTTTCCGGTCTGCACCACCAGGATATTATTTGGACGACGGAGTTTATGTTTAACGCCAAACGCGCGCGTTACACGGAGGTTCCGCTGTATAAATATTTCCTGCACGGCGCGTCCGTCAGTCGCCTGCCGCGTACCGGAGAGAAGAATCTGGCCTATCAGCGCCACTACATCAAAATTACCCGCCTGCTGGATAAGATGAATCATGATTACGCCGGGCGTATTCCGATTTACCCTGAATTCAAACAGCAGGTGATTTACGAAGCGCTACGCGTATGCCATTGCATCCGCAAAGAGCCAGACGAAAAGATTCGCCAGCGCATGATTGCCGAGGTGTTTGTATCGGGTATGTTCAAGCGAATGGTGGGCAATATTTGCAGCGTTAAGCTGGGTTATCAGGTGCTGTTATGGGCCATCCGGTTTAGCAAGTGGCGCGATAAATCACTGACGCCACGCCGTCTGGCCCATGTCACGCTGGGTCTGAAAGACTGATTACGACCAGCCCTGCCACTGCAGGCGCATATATTGTACCAGCGTGCTTTGGGTGATGCTCTCACCGAGCACGCTAAAGAATCGGCTGGCGTAAACAGGTTCTAACGGTTGCTTCGGTTTGCACAGTTTCACCCCGCGGAAAGGATTTCGCGGCGCATCAGGCGTGCCGTTTTTCGGTGGCGTAAGATTTGGCGTAGAGGTATCTACCTGTGGTTCATTGAGCAGGCTGCTTGGGCGAACCAGCGTAATGTCGGCGGGCAGGTTATAAACCATTTGCTGCAATACGCGTACCGTCGAAGGATGAGGGTGCCCAATCGCGATAGCGGAACCGTTGCGGCGTGCCAGTTCGACCGCGCGGTTAAACTGGCGGCGAATGTCCGCTTCGTTTTGCGTGTCGTCGAGGAAGACTTTGCGTTTGATCACTTTCACGCCCGTTCCTCCTGCTGCACGCATGGACTGGCTGTTACCGATGGTCATACTGTCCAGGAAATAAAGATCGTACCGTTCCAGTGCCTGCATCACTTTCTGCATGCCAAACAGGCTGGAGGTCATCGCGCTGCCCATATGGTTGTTAAGCCCGACGGCATACGGCACTTTGCTTACCGCATCGCGAATAATCCGCTCAATCTCGTCGCTGCTCATCTCCGGGCGCAGGGTATCTTTCTCAAGCGGCTGTTTGCTGAGAGGCGCCATCGGCAGATGGATTAAGACTTCATGTCCGCTGTTATGCGCTTTGGTCGCCATCTCCCGTGCATGTGGTGCATTGGGCAGAACGGCAACGGAGATCGCAGAAGGCATCGCTAGCACCTGATTCTCGTTGTGCGGACGATAACCGAAATCGTCGATCACGATGGCAAGCTTACCGGCAAAAACAGAGGGAGCGAATGCCAGCAGGCTGGCGAGTGAGAATATTATGCGGCGAAACTGAGGCAAAACTTATCTTCCCAACCACGGCTGTGGATTGACCGCCTGACCCTGGCGACGAATTTCGAAATAGAGTGCGGGTCTGCCCTGACCGCCGCTGCTACCCACCAGGGCAATCGGCTGTCCGGCACGCACCTGCGTACCTACGCTGACCAGCGCGCTTTGGTTATAGCCGTACAGGCTCATATCGCCTTTACCGTGCTCAACCACGACCACCAGACCATAACCCTGAAGCCAGTCGGCCAGAATAACGCGACCATCGGCAATGGCTTTCACTTCGGTGCCTTCAGATGCGCCAATGACCATCCCTTTCCAACGTAGCTCACCTTGCAGCTGTTCGCCATAACGATGCAGCGTTGGGCCACGGACGGGCCAGAATGCCTGACCGCGCGGTGAACCTAACCCCCCGGTACGGGACATCAAGGATTTTTCGTTTTCGGTCGGCTTGTAGGTCGACCCTTTGCGCGAGGCATCCTTTTGCTTATCGCGCACCGCCTGTGCTTCGCGGGCTTCACGCTCAGCGCGCGCTTTGGCGGCGGCCTCGGCCCGTGCAAGGCTGCTGCGTAGGCGGGATTCGTTGGCGCGCAGTTCGCTGAGCTGCTGCTGGCCCTGCTGAATGGAGGACTCCAGCCCAGCGAGCGTTTTTTGGCGCTCGTTACGCGCCTGTTCCAGCTTGGCCTGTTGAGCGCGCTGCTCGTACAGCAGCGTTTGCTGCTCACTCTGTTTATCTTCCAGCTCGGCCTTCTGCGAATCGACCTCTTCGCGGGTTTGCTTCAACTGGGCGATGGTTTCCTGCCGCGCCTGGTTCAGATAGCCAAAATAGGCCTGCAGGCGCTGCCCGCGCTGACTCTCTTCGCCACTGAGGATTAACTGAATGCCGGTGTGCTCACCCTGACGAAACGCGGCGTCCAGTTGGGCGGCCAGGCTGCGTTCCTGTGCTGCTCGCTGCTTTTCCAGCTTCGCGAGGGCGGCGTTCATTTCGGCAATTTGCGCATTCAGTTGCGCCAGTGAATTTTGCGTTTCGCGCAGCTGTCGTGCCGCAACGGCGATGGCCTGTTCCTGGGCTTTAAGCTGGGCGAGGAGGGTGGAACGTTGCTGTTGTTGCTGGCGTACCGCGCGTTCTTTTGCCGCGATATCGGCCTGAATAGATTTGAGCTGGTCGCGTTCGTCCGCGTGGGCGGAAAAGGCGCACAACAATACGCCAGCGCTAATCACGCTGGCGTATAACAAGGGCCTGACTGAAAACCTACGCGGTTTTGCGGCCCATGTGATGGTATTAATCGCCTTTCCCCTCATGGGGAGGGATTATTCCACGATGAACAGCGGCTTACCAGTCATCTCTTGCGGGATTTCCATGCCCATCAGCGTCAGCATGGTCGGGGCGATATCGGAAAGTTTACCGCCATCGACAGCTTTGACGTTTTTACCACCGACATAAATCAGCGGAACCGGCAGGTTGGTATGTGCAGTATGTGCCTGACCGGTAGACGGATCGCGCATTTGCTCAGCGTTACCGTGGTCTGCGGTGATCAGCAATTGGCCGCCAACGGACTCAACCGCTTTGGCCACTTGCTCAACGCAGTGATCCAGCGCTTCAACCGCTTTAACCGCAGCATCCATTACCCCGGTATGACCGACCATGTCGCCGTTTGGGTAGTTACAGATGATGGTGTCGTATTTCCCGCTCTCAATCGCGGCAACCAGCTTCTCGGTCAGCTCTGCGGAGCTCATTTCTGGCTGCAGATCGTAGGTGGCTACTTTCGGCGAGTTGATCAGGATACGGTCTTCGCCTTTGAACGGCTCTTCTACGCCACCGTTGAAGAAGAAGGTCACGTGTGCATATTTTTCAGTTTCGGAAATACGCAGCTGGGTTTTGTCGTGCTTCGCCATCCACTCGCCGAGGGTATTCGCCAGAGACGTTGGTGGGTAAGCTACCGCTGTTTTGATGTCGGCCGCGTATTCGGTCAACTGCACAAAGTTGAGGTTAACCACTTTCTTACGCGCGAAGCCATCGAAGTCAGCGTTCACAAACGCGCGGGTGATTTCACGCGCACGGTCAGCACGGAAGTTCATGAAAATCAGCGTATCGCCGTCTTCCATTGCGGCATCGGCCTGGCCTTCTGCGCGGATCACGGTCGCTTTTACGAATTCGTCGTTTTCATCACGAGCATAAGCGGCCTGCAGACCTGCTACTGCGGTGTCAGCCTGGAATTCACCCTGGGCCAGCGTCATCAGGTCATACGCTTTTTCAACGCGATCCCAACGGTTGTCGCGGTCCATGGCGTAGTAACGACCAATAATGGACGCAACGCGACCTTTGCCCAGCGCGGCAAATTTTTCTTCGAATTTTTGCAGCGACTTTTCAGCGCTGCGCGGTGGTGTGTCACGGCCATCGAGGAAGGCGTGCAGATAGATTTTTTCTGCGCCGCGTTCTGCCGCCAGCTCAACCATCGCCAGGATGTGATCTTCGTGGCTGTGTACGCCGCCCGCAGACAGCAGACCCATGATGTGTACTGCTTTGCCGCTATTTTTCGCCTGGTCGACCGCATCGGTCAGTACCGGGTTAGTGAAGAAAGTCCGTTCTTTAATTTCAACATCCAGACGGGTCAGGTCCTGATACACGATACGGCCCGCGCCCAGGTTGACGTGACCCACTTCGGAGTTACCCATCTGGCGGTCAGGCAGGCCGACTTCCAGACCAGATGCGTCAATCAGGGTATGTGGACGTTTGGCCCACAGAGCATCCATAACCGGGGTTTTAGCATTAAAAATGGCGTTATCCTGGCTGTCTTCGCGATAGCCGTAGCCATCCAGAATCACCAGTACCATAGGTTTTTTAGAAACCGACATTGCGACAACCTCACACTTAATAGATAAAAATAATTGCGTAATTTTACTACAGCTGAATCGATAAAGTAGCCCCCGAAGATCAAATAATGGGGTATAGCACGTCAGGGAGGACTCGGATTTACGTTTTTTTTTCCGTAGCGCCCCGCAAAAATGCAATCCAATGCACGCTCTGGCTGTATTTGCGCCAACGCGCAGGTATACTCTTTCCCTGGTTTTTTTAATCACTGAGTCGGGAGTTGTTACCCCCCATGCAAGAAATTATGCAATTTGTTAGTCGCCACCCTGTCTTGAGTATCGCCTGGATTGCGTTACTGGCGGCTGTATTATTTACGACCATCAAAAGCCTGACCTCGAAAGTGAAGGTGATTACCCGCGGCGAAGCCACTCGTCTTCTCAATAAAGAAGATGCGGTTATTGTGGATTTACGTCAGCGTGATGACTTCCGCAAAGGCCATATCGCCGGTTCAACTAACCTGCTGCCGAGCGAAATTAAAGCCAACAACTTCGGCGAGCTTGAAAAACACAAAGCCAAACCGGTTATTGTGGTTGACGGTTCTGGCATGCAGTGCCAGGAATCTGCAACTGCGCTGATTAAAGCGGGTTTTGAGCAGGTGTCCGTGCTGAAAGACGGCGTAGCAGGCTGGAGTGGTGAAAACCTCCCGCTGGTACGTGGCAAGTAACACCGTAAGTTAATATCGGAGATAAGTCATGGCCAACATCGAGATCTACACCAAAGCAACCTGCCCATTTTGCCATCGCGCAAAAGCGCTATTGAACAGCAAGGGCGTGAGTTTCCAGGAACTTCCGATTGACGGCGACGCCGTGAAGCGCGAAGAGATGATCAAACGCAGTGGTCGTACGACGGTTCCGCAGATTTTTATTGATGCACAGCACATTGGTGGTTGTGACGACTTGTATGCGTTGGATGCGCGTGGTGGACTGGATCCCCTGCTGCGTTAAGGCGTACGGATAGTATTTAAAGGACAACACTAAAGGGTTTTCTAAACATGTCAGAACAAAATAACACTGAAATGGCTTTCCAGATCCAACGTATTTATACCAAGGATGTGTCTTTCGAAGCGCCAAATGCACCGCATGTTTTCCAGAAAGATTGGCAGCCAGAGGTTAAACTTGATCTTGATACTGCATCTACCCAACTGGCAGATGACGTGTATGAAGTTGTGCTGCGTGTCACCGTAACGGCTTCTCTGGGTGAAGAAACGGCGTTCCTGTGCGAAGTTCAGCAGGGCGGGATTTTCTCCATCAGCGGAATTGAAGGGACTCAGATGGCGCATTGCCTGGGTGCATACTGCCCGAACATCCTGTTCCCGTATGCCCGTGAATGCATCACCAGCCTGGTATCACGCGGTACGTTCCCGCAGCTGAACCTTGCACCGGTCAACTTTGATGCGCTGTTCATGAACTATTTACAGCAGCAGACTGGCGAAGGTACTGAAGAACATCAGGATGCCTGATGAATCAAAGTAATGCTTCAATGACTGTGATTGGTGCCGGCTCGTACGGCACCGCTCTTGCCATTACCCTGGCAAGAAACGGCCACCCGGTTATCCTGTGGGGCCACGATCCCAAACATATCGCAACGCTCGAGCACGATCGCTGCAACGTTGCGTTCCTTCCTGATGTGCCTTTTCCCGATACGCTGCGCCTGGAAAGTGATTTAGCCACTGCGCTGGCCGCCAGCCGTAATATTCTGGTGGTGGTGCCGAGCCACGTCTTTGGCGAAGTGCTGCGTCAGATCAAACCGTTGATGCGCTCTGATGCGCGCCTGGTTTGGGCGACAAAAGGTCTGGAAGCAGAAACGGGACGCCTGTTACAGGATGTCGCGCGTGAAGCGTTGGGGGATGCCATTCCGCTGGCGGTGATTTCCGGTCCTACGTTTGCCAAAGAACTGGCTGCAGGCATGCCTACGGCGATTTCGCTGGCGTCAACGGACGAGACGTTTGCTGACGATCTCCAGCAACTGCTGCACTGCGGCAAAAGTTTCCGCGTTTACAGCAACCCGGACTTCATTGGTGTACAGCTCGGCGGTGCAGTGAAAAACGTGATTGCTATTGGCGCAGGGATGTCTGACGGCATCGGCTTTGGTGCTAATGCCCGTACGGCATTGATCACCCGCGGGTTGACCGAAATGTCACGCCTTGGCGCGGCGCTGGGTGCCGATCCGGCGACCTTCATGGGCATGGCGGGTCTGGGCGATCTGGTGCTGACGTGTACCGACAACCAGTCGCGTAACCGCCGTTTTGGCATGATGCTCGGTCAGGGCATGGATGTTCAGGGCGCGCAGGACAAGATTGGCCAAGTGGTTGAAGGCTATCGCAATACGAAAGAAGTTCGTGAATTGGCGCACCGTTTTGGTGTCGAAATGCCAATAACCGAGGAAATTTATCAAGTATTGTATTGCGGAAAAAATGCGCGCGAGGCAGCATTGACGTTATTAGGTCGTGCACGCAAGGACGAGCGGAGCAGCCACTAGCCGTAAGGAACCGTTTTACTATAACGACCCGACCCGCGTAGAACGGGTTGGTCGTTTTGCTACCTTCTGTGGAGTACGCAATGCCGTGTGAAGAACTGGATATCGTCTGGAAAAATATTAAAGCAGAAGCCCGGGCACTGGCGGATTGTGAGCCAATGCTGGCCAGTTTTTACCACGCAACGCTGCTCAAGCATGAGAATCTCGGCAGCGCGCTAAGCTATATGCTGGCGAATAAGCTTGCGTCGCCAATCATGCCGGCGATTGCTATTCGTGAAGTGGTGGAAGAAGCCTACGCCGCCGATCCGGAAATGATTGCCTCGGCGGCCTGCGATATCCAGGCAGTGCGCACGCGTGACCCGGCTGTCGACAAATATTCCACCCCGCTTTTGTACCTGAAGGGCTTCCATGCGCTGCAGGCTTACCGCATCGGCCACTGGCTGTGGCATCAGGGGCGTCAGGCACTGGCGATCTTCTTGCAAAATCAGGTGTCCGTGACTTTCCAGGTCGACATTCATCCGGCGGCAAAAATTGGTCGTGGGATCATGCTCGATCATGCCACCGGAATTGTGGTGGGTGAAACCGCGGTGATCGAAAACGACGTCTCGATCCTGCAATCCGTCACCTTAGGCGGGACCGGTAAAGCGGGCGGCGATCGTCACCCAAAAATTCGTGAAGGCGTGATGATTGGCGCGGGCGCAAAAATTCTCGGCAACATCGAGGTTGGGCGCGGGGCGAAAATTGGCGCGGGTTCTGTCGTCTTACAGCCCGTACCGCCACATACCACCGCCGCAGGCGTTCCGGCACGGATTGTCGGTAAACCTGACAGCGATAAGCCGTCCATGGATATGGATCAGCATTTCAACGGGATACATCATACGTTCGAATGCGGCGATGGCATCTGATTTCGAGCTATCTTACTTGCCATATTGAACCTGGGCTGTGCTCGTCATCCTCACGTACTGCGTGTACGCTCCGGTGACTGTGCGCAGTCCGTGTGCAATCTGTCTGCGCCGATAACGCTCGAAACGAATAACATCAAATTAATGTAGGTCGGATAAGGCGCTAGCCGCATCCGACAAAATCAACTGCGTAATACGGCGCCCGGATACCCCAGCTGGCGCCAGGCCTCATACACCACCACCGACACCGCGTTAGACAGGTTCATGCTGCGGCTGTCCGGCATCATCGGAATACGAATTTTTTGTTCTGCAGGCAGCGCGTCGAGAATGCTGGCGGGCAGGCCGCGCGTTTCCGGGCCAAACATCAGATAATCACCATCCTGATAGCTTACCGCGCTATGGGCCGGCGTCCCTTTGGTGGTCAGCGCAAAAAGACGTTGCGGATTTTCTGCAGCCACAAAGGCGGCGTAATCAGGGTGGCGCAGTACGGCGGTAAATTCGTGATAATCCAGCCCCGCGCGACGCAGGCGCTTGTCGTCCCAGGTAAAGCCCATGGGCTCAATAATATGCAGACGAAAGCCGGTATTGGCGCATAGGCGGATGATATTGCCGGTATTTGGCGGGATTTCTGGTTCGAATAAAACGATGTTAAGCATACTGCCCCCTTAATAACGGGGGGCAGGATAGCAGAAAGGACGGGTACTATGCGACGGTCAGAGGCTGCGGTTTATAGCGTTGCAGCTTATAAAGCGTTGCGGCAGCAGCCAGCAGCGCGGGAACGCTGAGGAACATCAATATGCTGTCAGCCTGCCATTGCAGAGAAAGTAATTGGGCGCTGGTCATGGTCCCGGCGACGCCACCAAAGCGGCCCACGCCCTGCATCCAGGCAATACCTGTTGCGCGACAGTGGGTCGGGTAAAACGTTGCCGCCAGCGTCTGTAGTCCGGACTGTGCACCGTTCATGGTGATCCCCATCAGGAAGATCAGGGCGCCAAACAGAATGATGTGGTTATGTTCAAACCCGAGCGCCAGTGCAAACAGCATTGTCAGGATAAAACCGATGGAGACGACTTTGTGTGCTTCCCAGCGATCCATCAGCCAGCCGGCCAGCAGGATCCCCGCGGTACCGCCGAAGGTGAACAGTGATGTCAGCCAGGCAGATTCTGCCAGCGGGTAACCCATTCCCAGCATCAGCGTCGGCATCCAGCTCAGCAGCACATAATAGATAACCAGCCCCATAAAGTAGGTCATCCACAGCATCAACGTGCCCGGCAGCCACGGCATGCTGAACAACTGCGCCACGCTGCCTTTTTTGACGTCAGTCCGTTCTTCATCCAGATAAAAATGGGTGACCTGGTCTATATCACCTGGCATAAAGCGACGGGCAATTCGTTTGACCTGCGCAATCTCTTTCCCGCGATGGACCAGATACTTGACCGACTCCGGCAGAAATAACACCAGGAGGATGGTCAGCGCCAGCGGGGCAATTGCCCCGGCGAGCAGGACGCTGTGCCAGCCGTAGTTAGGAATCAGCCAGGAGGAGATAACCCCGCCACCTGCTGCACCGAGCGGGAAACCGCAGTACATGGTGTTAATCGCCATCGAGCGGCAGCGTTTTGGCGCAAATTCTGACACCAACGTGATGGCGTTCGGCATTGCTGCACCCAGCCCGAGTCCGGTGAGAAACCGCCAAAACGTTAACATATTCAGCGTCTGGGCATAGGCGGTGCCCAGACTGGCGAGACCAAAGAACAGGCAGGAAAAAACCAGTACGCGTTTACGTCCCATGCGATCGGATATTGGCCCGGCCAGCAGGGCGCCAAATGAGAGCCCCAGCAGCGCGGCGCTTAATACCGGCCCGAGATCTTGTTTCTTGATCCCCCAGTCGGCTGAGAGGGTAGGGGCAATGTAGCCCATCGCCGCCGTGTCGAAGCCATCAATGGCCAGCACCAGAAAGCCAAGGACGATGATGACCCAATGAAAGCGTGAAAAAGGACTGTCATCTATCGCCTGCTGGATATTCACTTTACCGGAATAAACCATGTCACCCTCGCCCGTTATGATGGTTGTTGTCGTGTGGATTATTATTGTGTGGGTTGTTGTTGTATTAGCTTGTATATACATTTGGCAGGTGAATAAAAAGTTGTCAAATATATTGAGTGTAAATGTTAACTGGTCGTTATTTTTGCATAAAAAATGGCCGGGCTGAGAACAGACCGACCATTCAGAGTGTAGGGTTTTACGGGGTACGGTTACGCGGCGCTACCCTGGACGAGAGGTGCCAGAGCGGCGGGCAGTTGCTTTCCCAGCTCTTGTACCAGTGAGTCACGGCTGATTTCACGAATGGATTTTGCACCGGTCAGCGTCATCGCCACTTTCATTTCTTTCTCAATAAGGTTCAACAGGTTAGCGACACCTGCCTGACCGTGGGTCGCCAGTGCATACAGGTAAGCACGGCCCAGCAGTACGGTATCCGCACCCAGTGCAATCATGCGCACCACGTCCAGACCGTTACGGATGCCGCTGTCTGCCAGAATCGCAATATCGCCTTTCACCGCGTCGGCAATGGCGGGTAGCGCACGCGCAGAAGACAGCACGCCGTCCAGCTGGCGGCCGCCGTGGTTCGAGACCACGATGCCGTCGGCGCCAAAGCGTACGGCGTCGCGGGCATCTTCCGGGTCGAGGATCCCTTTGATTACCATCGGACCGTCCCAGAATTCACGGATCCACTCGAGGTCTTTCCAGGAGATGGACGGATCGAAGTTGTTTGCCAACCAGCCGATGTAATCCTCCAGGCCGGTGGGTTTACCCAGGTAGGTCGAGATATTGCCTAAATCATGCGGACGACCGTTCAGGCCAACGTCCCACGCCCACTGCGGATGGGTTACCGCCTGCCAGTAACGGCGCAGCGCGGCATTCGGACCGCTCATCCCGGAATGTGCGTCACGGTAGCGCGCGCCGGGCGTGGGCATATCGACGGTAAAGACCAGCGTGGAGCAACCCGCTGCTTTAGCACGCTCCAGCGCGTTACGCATAAAACCGCGATCGCGCAGGACGTACAGCTGGAACCACATCGGACGCTTGATCGTCGGGGCAACTTCTTCAATCGGGCAGACGGAAACCGTCGAAAGCGTAAACGGAATACCTTTGGCGTCAGCGGCAGCGGCGGCCTGAACTTCGCCCCGGCGGGCATACATGCCGCACAAGCCAACCGGCGCTAATGCCACCGGCATCGACAGTTTTTCGTTGAACAGGGTGGTTTCCAGACTCAGGTCGGCCATGTTCTTCAGCACGCGCTGGCGTAGTGCCACCTCCGATAAATCTTCGACGTTACGGCGCAGGGTATGCTCTGCATAGGCACCACCGTCGATGTAGTGGAACAGGAAGGGGGGCAGAATGCGCTGGGCTGCGGCGCGATAATCGCTGGCTGCTGAAATAATCATGAGTTGTTCTCCCTGCTAATTTCATTATGGTCACCGGGCAGACGGGTAATACGCGCCTGGCGGGCCTGGTCTTCATCAAAGCGTTTAATGGTGGTGTGGACAAAGCTGAGGTGCGCCATCATCGCCTTACGTGCGCCATCAGCGTCGCCGGCGACAATCGCGTCCAGCACGGCAAGGTGCTGTGCTGTGAGCTGTGAAAACACAGGTGGCACCAGGTACATACGCTGGCGGCTCTGTTTTACCGAGGACTGCAATACGTCGAAGAAACCGCGCATGGTCTGGAGCAGCACCACGTTGTGCGACGCTTCCGCAATGGCGAGGTGAAAGCGAACGTCTGCTTGTGAGGCGAGATCCGGGTCCTCACTCTGCGTGGCCTCAAAACAGAGCCTGATTTTCTCTTTGTCGGCGGTTGTGGCGCGCATCGCGGCATGCCACGCGGTGCTGGCCTCAATGGCGTGGCGGGCTTCGAGAATATCGAAGCTGTAATCCGGATCGTCCGCCATCAGGCTTTTCAGCGGCTGAACGATGTTTTGTTCGGACCAGGCTTCATGCTGCCAGCGGACAAACGTCCCGCCGCCGCGACGGCTGAGCAGCACGCCTTCACTGACCAGCTTTGCCAGCGCCTCGCGCAGTGAATTGCGCGACACGCCGAGCTGTACGGCCAGCTGGCGCTCGGCAGGCAACTTCATGCCCGCCTCCAGCTGTTGTTCTTCAATCAGCGCCCGCACGCGAGTAGCGACCTCGTCGGACAGGCGTCTGGGCATCACTATCATGGGATCATCCAGGTTAAGACATAGGCCTGAAGCGTGGTAATCACACCCACCATACAGGTGAATATCAGGCTGTGTTTCACGGTAAAGCGGAACAGGTCAGATTCTTTACCCACCAGTCCCACGGCCGCACAGGCTATGGCGATAGATTGCGGGGAGATCATTTTGCCGGTTACGCCACCGGTGGTATTTGCCGCCACCAGCAGTACATCGGAGACACCGATTTGCTGCGCTGCCGTTGCCTGTAGGGCTGCGAACAGTGCGTTAGAAGAGGTATCTGACCCGGTCAGGAATACGCCCAGCCAGCCGAGGAACGGCGAGAAGAAGGTAAAGGCGCTGCCGGTGTGTGCCAGCGCTAATGCCAGCGTCGAAGACAGGCCTGAGTAGTTAGAGATAAATGCGAATGCCAGTACCATCCCGATGGAATAGATGGGCAACGCCAGCTCTTTCAGCGTGCTGCCGAAGGTTTGCAGGGCGGCAGAGGGCTTCATTTTCAGCCAGACGATAGACAGCAGGGCGGCAAACAGAATGGCGGTGCCGGTCGCTGAGAACCAGTCAAACTTGTATACCGCCGCGTAGGCCGTGGCTTCGTGTACCACCGGCGGCATGCGGGCCACCAGTTTGTCGAGGAACGGTACCGGAACATTCACCACCCAGTGATACATCACGCCGCCAGGGGCAAACAGCGCTTTAAACGGTGGGATGCTCCACAGCGTGACCGTTGCTGTCAGAAACAGGAACGGTGACCAGGCGCGAACCACCTGGCCGGCGGTGTAGTGAGTGCGGGCCAGCGTTTGATCGACCTGTGAAGCACCCATGTCGCCAAAGCGGAAGATGCGTACCGGCTGCCAGCGTTTCAGGAACAGCGTCAGACACACCAGTGACACCAGAGAAGAGATGATGTCCGGCAGTTCTGGCCCGATAAAGTTAGAGCTGAGGTACTGCGCGATGGCAAAGGAGCCGCCTGCGACCATTACCGCCGGCCAGGTCTCTTTCACGCCGCGCCAGCCGTCCATAATCGCCATGATCCAGAACAGCACGATAATCGTCAGGAACGGCAGCTGGCGGCCTACCATCTGGCCGATTTCAAAACTGTCCAGCCCGGTAACCTGACCAGCAACCAGGATCGGAATACCCATTGCGCCAAACGCCACCGGCGCGGTGTTTACAATCAGGCACAGACCTGCGGCGTACAGCGGGTTAAAGCCCAGGCCAACCAGCAGTGCGGCGGTAATCGCCACCGGGGCGCCAAATCCTGCAGCCCCCTCGAGGAATGCGCCAAAGCAGAAGCCGACAATCAGCATCTGCAGACGCTGGTCCGGGGTAATCGACAGAATTGAGGAGCGGATAATGTCGAACTGCCCGGTCTTGACCGAAATCTTATAGACGAATACGGCGGCGATGATTATCCAGGCAATCGGCCACAGACCATAGAAGAAGCCGTACACCACGGATGCCAGCGCGTGATCGACCGGCATTTTGTAGAACAGCAAGGCGACCAACAGGGCAATCCCTACCGTCCACGTCGCAGCGACATAACCTTTCAGCTTGAGCTTAATCAGCGCGAAGAAAAAGAACAGAATAGGGAGTGAGGCAATCAGGCTTGAAAGCCAGATGTTACCGGCCGGGTCGTAGTTTTGTTGCCAGAGATTCATTGCAGGTCTCCTGGGGGCCGCCGACATAATGCAATGAGTCTGTGCTCATCTCGTCGTCACACTATGTGTAAAAGTGGCCCTGCCAATATTGTTGTGTAGGGGTAATGACAACGAATGGTTAATCAAATGTTATTTATTGGCAACGGCATTGTAAGTTAATTTTAACGAAATGTGAGGGGGTATTCGGATCTGGCTAAAATTGGTAGGGCCAATTGGCGGAGAAATAGGAGACCGGGCAAACGGACGTTGCCCGGAGGGTGATCAAAACTCAGTCTTTGAAAAGCCAGTCATCTCTTTCAGGCCCATTTCACGACCCAGTTCGGTCATCGGGTGTACGATCACCAGGCCGCGCACGCTTTTCTTCAGCTTGCCCATGTCGGCCTGCTCTTTTTTGGTGATGGCGCGACGGAACGGGAGCTTGCTGAGCTTTTGTGCTTCTTTGCTCAACTTCTGACCGTGAACTTCACGCAGGCGCACGATCTCGGCTTCCAGCGTTTCTTTTTCTTTTTCCAGCTCGGCATATTTGTCGGCGGCTTCAACCAGTGACAGGTCTGCCTGCTGGTGGCGGATGGCGTCCAGGCGATCGCTCAGACGTTTAATTTCGTTTTTTTCGACTTCTTTCATAGGATAGCTTCTGCTAAAAATAGGATGAATATCCTATAGTATGCGCGCAGAGGGGGATTATTCTCAACTAATCGAAGATAAATAATCAAATGCTGCAAGTATTATTTCGCTAATGAAAATGTTAGCTGTTTGATTAAAAAGGGATTTTAAGAAATAAGATCGTTGATGGTGCTTTTTGTCGGTGGCGGCATAGTGAAGCACGTTTTCCTCAATATAATTAACCATCCGATCCTAAACTTAAACCATCGACCGCGTAGGCGGGTCGCGGATAATACATGGAGGATTAATCATCATGGCGAAAATAGGCGAGAACGTTTCGATTCTTATTGATAAAACCATCGATTTTATGGCGTCAAGCCAGGCTTTTCGTGAGTACTTGAATAAAACGCCGCCGCGTAACACGGTGCCTTCTGAGGTCCCGCAGGAAAACGTGCCGCTGTATCTGCAGCGTCTGGAGTACTATCGCCAGCTGTATCGACCGCAGCAGGATGAGAAGTAAATCGGTATGACGTTATTTCTGAAAGGCTTTCTTTAAGCTGATTTTAGAAATCAGCTCGGTCAGAGAGAGCACCATGGTTGAGCGTACCATTTGCTGGTAGCGCTGGATTTGCATGGCGTACAAACCTGAGTCTGAGGTATCAAACTGGGGCGGGGGCGGGAGCGCCGTCACGCAGTGCAGTTCACCAAACGGTCCGAGAATTTCGTCGTCGGTGAACGCATATTCATTACCGTCGTGATTCAATTCCTCACGCAGCGCCATCAGCAGTTCCGCATCTTCATACTCAGGGCGGCTGAGCACACCCAGGCCGTAGATCAGCTTCAGACGGACCGACAGATCGCCCAGCGGCCCGTCGCCGTCGAGCAACGGTTCCACTGCATATTTAACCGCGTAGTCGTCTTTGCGAAATACCTGAAGCACCAGGATATTCACCGCCTCGGTGAGTAAATCTACGGCGGTGATGAGGAAGCTGCGTACGGTTTTGCCAGCATTCAGACGCTCAAGCACACGATTTTCAAAGGCCTGCGTTTGTTCCATTATTGCCTGCATATCTGACAATCTGATATTCGGGCGCAGGCTGACCTGCGCCGCACTGTGGATCATTTGGTTGCGTTATATGCGTTAACCGCCTCCGCCACCACGTCGCTGTTGGCATCCAGCCCGGAAACCTGTGCCAGCGCGGCCTGTGGGCCTTTTTCGTCAATCAGCGCTGCCAGTTCCTGCGCCTGCGGGTCTTCTTCACTGCGGTAATGCATCGCCGCAGCAATACCCTGCACCAGATTAAAGTGCGGCAGGCCGTACTCCAGCGTGCCGAGCAGCGGCTTGATTAAACGGTCGCCTGCGCTCAGTTTACGCAGCGGCTGGCGGCCCACGCGCTCAACGTCATCTTTCAGGTACGGGTTTTCGAAACGACTGAGGATTTTCTGAATGTATGCTGCATGTTTTGCCGCATCAAAGCCATAGCGTTTGATCAGTACCGCGCCGCTCTCTTCCATCGCACCTTTTACCACTGCGCGGATTTTCTCGTCGAGAATCGCGTCACGGATGGTCTGATGACCGGTCAATTTTCCGAGGTACGCGGTTATAGCATGCCCCGTGTTCAGCGTGAAGAGCTTACGTTCGACAAATGCCATCAGGTTATCAGTTAATTCCATTCCCGGGATGTTCGGCAGCTCGCCTTTGAACTGGGTTTTGTCGACAATCCACTCGCTGAAGGTTTCTACGGTAACTTCCAGTGGGTCATTGGTGGCAGAGGCGGAAGGCGGAACAATACGGTCTACGGCAGAATCGACAAAACCAACGTGTTCTTCAACCCAGGCTTTATCCGCATCGTCCAGCGCGTTCAGCACGTGACCTTTCAGCTGGGTGGTGCCGCGCACCATGTTTTCACAGGCAATAATATTCAGAGGGGTGCTAATACCCTGCGCTTTACGCTTGACCAGCCCTTTGGCGATGGCAGGCGCAATGCGCTCCAGCACGACCGGACCAACCGCGGTGGTCACGAGATCAACCTGGGCAATCAGTTCAACGACATCGTCGCCGATGCTGCTGACGGCGTTAACGCCGGAAACGGTATCAACCTGCTCATTTTCACCGACAACATGAACCTGATAGCTATGACGGGCATTCAGGGCGTCGAGAACCACCTGATTTACATCCGCAAACGTCAGTTGTATCCCCGCGTCTGCCAGCAGTTTGCCGATAAAGCCACGACCGATATTACCTGCGCCAAAATGTAATGCTTTCATAGTATTAACCTTCATTAATGTTTTTACCCAAGAGGGCTGGGGTGAGGCTTTTCCCTCAACCTAACCCTCTCCACAAGGGAGAGGATTTTGTAGGCCCGGTAAGCATGAGTCCTACCGGGCAATAACGCTTACTTACGACCTGCCAGCAGTTCCAGCACTTCATCCACGCTGGTGGTCTGCGCCAGACGTTCGATCACGGATTCATCATCCAGCGCGTTGGTCAGGCTGGTAATCACCTGGATGTGCTCATTGTTACGCGCGGCGATACCAATCACCAGGCGGGCAATGTCGTCTTCTTCTTCACCGAAGCGCACACCTTCCGGGTACTGACAGAACACGATGCCGGTTTTCAGCACGCGATCTTTAGCTTCGATGGTGCCGTGCGGTACCGCAATGGACTCACCCAGGTAGGTAGAGGTCAGTTTTTCGCGATCCAGCATTGCCTGGACGTATTCCGGCTCAACATAGCCGCCTTTCACCAGTTGCTCACCGGCAAACAGAATGGCTTCTTCTTTGTTGGTGGCTTTACGGCCAAGGAAGATATTCTCCGCACCCAGTTTGAACAGGTTGTTATCACCTTCATCAAAACTGTCTTTCAGGTGGTCACGTACCTTCTCTTCGTTAACGTTGTGGCGCTGTGCGGCAACCAGACGCTCGGTCAGGCTGGTGTACAGACCGCTGTCGAGGAAGTTGGTCAGCGAAATGTGCTGCGCCTGCGGAACCTGGCGCATAGCGCGTTCGGTCAGGTCACGGTGTGTAATGACCAGATCCACATCCGGCGGCAGATTGTTAATCGCGCTGTTGGTGACGGAGATCTGAGACAGACCGGCATCCTGCACTTTCTTGCGCAGTACGCCTGCACCCATTGCGCTGGAGCCCATACCGGCATCACAGGCAACGATGATTTTACGCACATGGCTCAGGTCGTTGGTGACATCGCCCGCAGACAGCGGAGATGAACCTTTGGATTCTGCTTTCATGTCGTGCATGCGACGGGTCGCTGCATCAATGTCATCTTCTTCTTTCACTTTGCTGGTTTTCAGCAGAATGGCTGAGACCACAAAGGAGACCGCCATGGCCGCACAGATTGCCGCGATGTTAGCGAAGTACGCACCTTTTGGCGTCATGGCCAGTACGGCCAGGATAGAGCCCGGAGAGGCCGGAGAAACCAGACCGCCGCCGAGGATAGTCAGCGTAAATACGCCGGTCATACCGCCGAGGATAACGGCCAGGATCAGACGTGGGTTCATCAGCACGTACGGGAAGTAAATTTCGTGGATACCGCCCAGGAAGTGGATGATAGCCGCGCCGCCCGCAGACTGTTTAGCGCTACCGCGACCGAAGAACATGTACGCCAGCAGGACGCCCATACCCGGACCCGGGTTTGCTTCAATCAGGAAGAAGATGGATTTGCCCATCTCATGGGACTGCTGAATGCCCAGCGGTGAGAAAATACCGTGGTTGATGGCGTTGTTGAGGAACAGGATTTTCGCCGGTTCAACAAAGATAGACGCCAGCGGCAGCATGTCATGGACAACCATGAAGTTAACGCCTGCTGCCAGAATTTTGGACAGGGCTTCAACCAGTGGGCCAATGCCGAGGAACGCCAGGATAGCGAGGATCATCCCGATGATGCCGGCGGAGAAGTTGTTCACCAGCATCTCAAAGCCGGATTTAATCTTACCGTCAACCCAGTTATCGAAGTGTTTAATCGCCCAGCCGCCCAACGGACCGGCAATCATTGCGCCGAGGAACATCGGCATATCGGCACCGACGATCACACCCATTGTGGTGATGGCACCGACCACACCGCCGCGATCGCCACCCACCAATTTACCGCCGGTGTAACCAATCAGCAGCGGCAGAAGATAGGTGATCATAGGGCCAACGAGCTTAGCCAGCGTTTCGCTCGGCAACCACCCTGTCGGAATGAATAATGCGGTGATAATACCCCACGCGATAAACGCGCCGATATTCGGCATCACCATGTTGCTGAGGAATCGACCAAAGCTTTGCACTTTGATCTTAATATCGGATGACATAAAAACACCCCTTCTTATGTTTACTATCGCGCAGGCTGAAAGCCCGAGGTTTGTTAATGTAGCGGCAGGAGGTAGCCGGACCCTGTAGATACTGCGAAATCTGGCACTGAATCGTTCAACTGTCCAGTCGACGCCTTTTTATGTGATATTCGTCACGTAAATATAGGGTGTATGGCGGTAGTTAATGTGACATTCATCACAAAACACCAGTACAAAAAAACACCTCACGGTTAGAATTCACCCAAAAAGGCAGAAAAATGTGAATTGGTTCACGTTTTATGTTGGCGTGTTTGTTGAGTCTTTGTGATCTGAATCACAAGAAATTTTCATCTGTTTTTTTCCCAGTGTGATCTGAAGCAGATTCTCCCCCGCCCATTTTTTGCGGAAAATAAAGCAACTTTTACTCAGAAAATATATTTTTTTTGTGGTATGGCAAAAATTGCCAACTCCAGTTATGTTCAAGACATCAGCCAGGGTACATACGGCTGCCAGCACAAAAAAACTCTAATTAGTGTGAATTCGAGGCAGGTATGTTTCTAAATTATTTCGCGTTGGGCGTGCTCATTTTCGTCTTCCTGGTTCTGTTCTACGGAATCATCGCCATCCATGATATTCCCTACAACATGGCTAAAAAGCGTAACCATCCCCATGCCGATGCGATTCATACGGCGGGCTGGATTAGCTTGTTTACGCTCCATGCCATTTGGCCGTTCCTGTGGATTTGGGCCACGCTCTACCAACCCGAACGCGGCTGGGGAATGCAAAACCATATTCAGCCAATGACGGGCAACCCTGATATTGACGCTCTTGCGAAGCGCGTAGCCGATCTGGAACAAAAACTGGCTGCGGTGCAACCCGCCGCTGATAAGAACACGCAGGAGCGCTGATCATGGATCTGTTGATTGTTTTGACCTACGTGGCATTTGCCTGGGCCATCTTTAAGATATTCCGTATCCCGGTAAACCAATGGACGCTTGCTACCGCAGCTTTAGGTGGCGTGTTTATTGTTGCGGGCCTCATTTTATTAATGAACTATAACCACCCGTATACTTACACTGCGCAAAAAGCGGTGATCTCCATTCCAATTACGCCGCAGGTTACGGGGATTGTGAGTGAGGTTACCGATAAAAATAATCAGCTGATTAAAAAAGGCGAGGTGTTGTTCAAACTCGATCCAGGCCGCTACCAGGCGCGCGTCGACAGGCTGCAGGCCGACCTGGTTACCGCAACGCACAATATCGATAATTTAAAAGCGCAACTTTCGGAAGCGGTCGCCAACACCACGCGAGTGTCCGCCGAGCGCGATCGTCTGTATAAAGATTATCAACGCTACCTGAAAGGCAGCCAGGCGAAGGTTAACCCGTTTTCTGAAAGCGATATCGACAACGCCCGCCAAAACTACCTGGCACAAGATGCGCTGGTGAAAGGCTCCGTTGCGGAACAAACCCAGATCCAAAGTCAGTTAGACAGCATGGTTAACGGCGAGCAGTCGCAGGTTGCCTCTCTGCGTGCTCAGCTTGCTGAAGCCAAATACAATCTGGATCAGACCGTCGTGCGTGCGCCAAGTAATGGCTATATCACGCAGGTGCTGATCCGTCCGGGGACCTATGCCGCTGCGCTGCCTCTGCGACCGGTGATGGTCTTTATTCCGGAACAGAAACGCCAGATTGTGGCCCAGTTCCGCCAGAACTCATTGCTGCGTCTTGAACCGGGCGATGAAGCGGAAGTGGTGTTTAATGCGCTACCAGGCCAGGTTTTCTCCGGTAAATTGACCAGCATTCTGCCGGTTGTGCCGGGAGGCTCTTATCAGGCTCAGGGCGCATTGCAGTCCTTAACGGTGGTGCCGGGTACCGATGGCGTGCTGGCAACGATTGAACTGGAGCCGAATGCCGAAGTTGACGCCTTACCGGACGGCATTTATGCCCAAGTGGCGGTTTACTCCGACCATTTCGCCCACGTGTCGGTGATGCGTAAAGTACTGCTGCGTATGACCAGCTGGATGCATTACCTTTATTTGGATCATTGAGACCGTCGTCACCTGCCATTTGCCGTGGCCTGAGCCATACTGATATTTTTGTTGGCAAAAAGGACACGGCATGAAACTCATTGGTAGCTACACCAGCCCTTTTGTGCGAAAAATCTCTATTCTGTTGCTGGAAAAGGGCATTACCTTCGAATTCGTTAATGAACTCCCCTACAACGTCGAAAACGGCGTGGCGCGCTACAACCCGTTAGGAAAAGTGCCCGCGCTGGTCACCGATGAGGGCGAGTACTGGTTCGATTCGCCAATCATCGCCGAATACATTGAGCTGCTGGATATTGCGCCAGCCATGTTACCGCGCGATCCGCTGGCGGCGCTGAAAGTGCGTCAGATTGAAGCGCTGGCGGACGGTATTATGGATGCTGGACTTGTCTCCGTACGCGAACAGGCCCGGCCAGCCGCACAGCAATCAGAAATCGAACTGCTGCGCCAGCGCGAGAAAATTACCCGCAGCCTGGATGTGCTGGAAGGCTATCTGGCAGACGGCACCCTGAAAACGGACACGGTGAATCTGGCCACCGTCGCCATCGCCTGCGCCGTGGGTTATCTCAATTTCCGCCGCGTCGCACCCGGCTGGTGTGTTGACCGACCGCGACTGGTCAAACTGGTGGAAACGCTCTTTCAGCGTGAGAGCTTTGCCCGCACAGAACCGCCAAAGGCTTGATGCGTATTATGTCCGCCTGAGCAAACTCACGGTACAATCCCCCCATATTGCTATCCCTCTCCCCGGCGGAGAGGGCCACCAACAGCCAGGCCCTTTCATGACAACCGACATGCGTTCACTCTACAGCCAGCTTCCTGCGATCGATCGTTTATTGCGCGACAGCGCCTTTCTTGCCTTACGTGAGTCTCACGGCCATACCCGGGTGGTGGAGCTGCTTCGCCATATGCTCGACGAAGCCAGGGAAACGATTCGCGACGCGCAGGCGCTCCCGGCGTGGAGTGACGACTGGGCGCAAGAAGCCAGCGCCCGGCTGGAGCGCGAGTCGCACAGCGCGCTGCGTCCGGTCATCAACCTGACGGGTACGGTGCTGCACACCAACCTGGGTCGTGCGTTGCAGGCGCAAGAAGCGATTGAGGCGGTGATGCAGGTGATGCACGCGCCGGTGACGCTGGAGTATGACCTCGACGGCGCCGGTCGTGGGCATCGCGATCGTGCGCTGGCGGACCTGTTGTGTCGCATTACGGGAGCCGAAGATGCCTGCATCGTTAATAACAATGCGGCAGCGGTACTGCTGATGTTGGCTGCGACCGCCAATGGTAAAGAGGTGGTGGTTTCACGCGGTGAGCTGGTGGAAATTGGCGGCGCGTTTCGTATTCCGGACGTGATGCGCCAGGCCGGGTGCGTTCTACATGAGGTCGGTACCACTAACCGGACGCACGCCAGCGATTACCGTCAGGCAGTGAATGAAAATACCGGTCTGTTGATGAAAGTGCATACCAGCAATTACAGCATTGAAGGCTTTACCAAAACGGTGGATGAAGCCGAGCTGGCGGCGATCGGTCATGAGCTGGATGTTCCGGTGGTGACGGATCTGGGTAGCGGCTCGCTGGTGGATCTCAGCCTGTACGGTTTACCCAAGGAGCCGATGCCGCAGCAGTTGATTGCCGCGGGTGTTAGCCTGGTCAGCTTCTCGGGCGACAAGCTGCTGGGGGGGCCGCAGGCCGGAATTATCGTCGGTAAGAAAGAGATGATTGCCCGGCTGCAGCGTCATCCGCTGAAACGTGCGCTGCGGGCCGATAAAATGACCCTGGCGGCACTGGAAGCCACTCTGCGGCTCTATTTACACCCGGAAGCACTGGCGGAAAAATTACCCACGCTGCGCCTGCTCACTCGTAAGGAAGAGGCGATCCGCGAACAGGCCCAGCGCTTACAGGCACAGCTCGAACAACATTATGGCGGCGAGTTTGCACTGAACGTGATGCCCTGTCTGTCGCAGATTGGCAGTGGTTCGCTACCGGTTGATAGACTGCCCAGCGCGGCATTAACCTTTACCCCGCATGACGGGCGCGGTAGCCGCCTTGAGGCCCTGGCTGCCCGCTGGCGCGCGCTACCGGTGCCGGTCATTGGGCGAATTTATGATGGCCGCTTATGGCTGGATCTGCGCTGTCTTGAAGACGAGCCCCGGTTTATGGAGATGATGCTGAAATGATTATTGCAACAGCCGGACACGTTGACCACGGAAAAACCACGTTATTACAGGCGATTACCGGTGTGAATGCCGATCGTCTGCCGGAAGAAAAAAAACGTGGCATGACCATCGATTTGGGCTATGCCTACTGGCCGCAGCCGGATGGCCGCGTGCTGGGGTTTATCGACGTTCCCGGACACGAAAAGTTTCTGTCCAACATGCTGGCGGGCGTCGGCGGCATCGATCACGCGCTGTTGGTGGTGGCCTGCGATGATGGCGTGATGGCGCAAACGCGGGAGCATTTGCAGATCCTGCAACTGACGGGCAATCCGCAGCTCACCGTGGCGCTGACCAAAGCCGATCGCGTGGATGACGCGCGTATTGACGACGTGCGTGCAGAAGTGCAGTCAACGCTGGCGAACTTTGGTTTTGCCGGGGCGACACTTTTCGTGACCGCTGCCAGTGAAGGGCTGGGTATTGATGCATTACGTGAGCATCTGCTGCAGCTGCCTGCGCGAGAGCTGGCCCGCAATCACACCTTCCGGCTGGCAATTGACCGCGCCTTTACGGTGAAGGGGGCGGGCCTGGTAGTTACCGGCACGGCGCTCAGTGGTGAAGTGAACGTTGGCGACACGCTGTGGCTGACTGGGGTCAACAAACCGATGCGCGTGCGTAGTCTGCATGCGCAAAACCAGGCCACTGAGTACGCTCATGCCGGGCAGCGTATTGCCCTGAATATTGCCGGCGATGCGGAGAAAGAACAGCTCACCCGCGGTGACTGGCTGTTGTCCGATGCACCGCCGGATGCCTTGACCCGCGTCATTGTCTCTTTAGAGCACGCCGCCCCGCTGACACAGTGGCAACCGCTGCATATTCACCACGCGGCCAGCCACGTGACCGGGCGTATTTCCCTGCTCGAAGGGACGCTGGCGGAGCTGGTGTTTGATACGCCGCTGTGGCTGGCCGATAACGACAGACTGGTGCTGCGCGATATTTCTGCCCGCACGACGCTTGCGGGTGCACGCGTGGTGACGCTCAACCCGCCGCGTCGTGGCAAGCGTAAACCGGAGTATCTGCAGTGGCTATCGGCGCTGGAAAACGCACAGAATGACGGCGACGCGCTGGCAGTGCATCTGACGCGTGGCGCGGTGAGCATCCCCGATTTCGCATGGGCGCGCCAGCTTAACGGCGACGGTATGCGCCCGTTGATTGAGCAACATGGTTTTATTCAGGCTGGATATAGCTTGTTGAATGCCTCTGTTGCCGCCCGCTGGCAGCGTAAAATTTTGGATACGCTGGCGACGTACCACGAGCAGCATCGCGATGAGCCGGGACCGGGGCGTGAGCGTCTGCGGCGCATGGCGCTGCCGATGGAAGACGAAGCGCTGGTCCTGCTGCTGATCGAAAAAATGCGCGATAGCGGCGTTATCCATAGCCACCATGGCTGGCTGCATTTACCGGACCATAAGGCCGGCTTTAGCGATGAGCAGCAGGCCATCTGGCAAAAAGTTGAGCCTCTCTTCGGCGATGAGCCGTGGTGGGTGCGGGACCTGGCGAAAGAAACGGGCACTGATGAGCAGGCCATGCGTCTGGCGCTACGGCAGGCAGCGCAGCAGGGCATCATTACCGCGATCGTCAAAGATCGCTATTATCGTAACGATCGCATCGTGGCTTTTGCCAATATGATCCGCGAACTGGATCTGGAAAAAGGATCAACCTGTGCCGCTGATTTCCGCGACAGGCTGAATGTGGGACGTAAATTGGCTATCCAAATTCTGGAATATTTTGACCGTATTGGGTTTACCCGTCGCCGGGGAAATGATCATTTATTACGCGATGCATTACTGTTTCCCGAAAAGTAATGACACAATTAATTCATAGAAAACATGAATTAATACAAAATAGCGGTTGATTTATATAAGCACATTAGATTTTAAACCTAATGTGCTTTTTTAATTTCTGGTGTTATTAAAATAACAACCACGATCATATTTTGATGGGATTTTCACACGTATGCTGCCTACCTCTTTAGAGTAATTAAGGATTGTACAATGGCTGCTTCAACATTTTTTATCCCATCTGTGAACGTAATAGGTACTGGTGCATTGAAGGATGCCATGAATACAATGGCGGAATATGGATTCCGTCGTACGTTAATCGTGACGGATGCCATGCTGACCCAATTAGGGATGGCGGGCGATATTCAAAAGGCCTTACAGGAACGTGATATTTTCAGTGTTATTTTTGATGGTACACATCCTAACCCAACTACCAGCAACGTTGCGGCGGGTCTGAAACTTCTGCAAGAACACCAGTGTGATAGCGTTATTTCCTTGGGCGGCGGCTCACCACACGACTGTGCGAAAGGCATTGCGCTGGTGGCGGCTAACGGCGGCGACATTCGTGACTACGAAGGCGTTGACCGTTCTGCAAAACCACAGCTGCCGATGATTGCCATCAACACCACGGCGGGTACGGCATCTGAAATGACCCGTTTCTGCATCATCACTGATGAAGAACGCCACATTAAAATGGCGATTGTTGATAAGCACGTAACCCCGCTGCTGTCGGTAAATGATTCCTCGCTGATGGTCGGTATGCCGAAGTCTCTGACGGCGGCCACCGGTATGGATGCGCTGACCCACGCCATTGAAGCCTATGTTTCCACTGCTGCCACGCCGATTACCGATGCTTGTGCACTCAAAGCGGTAACGATGATTGCTGAAAATCTGACGGTTGCCGTGGAAGAGGGCAGCAACGCGCAGGCGCGCGAAGCCATGGCCTACGCGCAGTTCCTCGCCGGTATGGCCTTTAACAATGCATCTCTGGGTTACGTTCACGCAATGGCGCACCAACTGGGCGGTTTCTATAACCTGCCGCACGGGGTGTGCAACGCCGTCCTGCTGCCGCATGTTCAGGTGTTCAACAGCAAGGTTGCTGCGGCTCGCCTGCGTGACTGCGCGGCTGCAATGGGTGTGAATGTGGCGGATATGAGCGAAGCGCAAGGCGCTGAGGCCTGCATCGCGGCGATCCGTGAGCTGGCGCAGAAAGTGGCAATTCCGGCAGGCCTGCGCGACCTGAACGTGAAGGAAGAAGATTTTGCTATTCTGGCGACCAACGCCCTGAAGGATGCCTGTGGTTTTACCAACCCGATTCAGGCGACGCATGAGGAAATCATGGCGATCTATCGCGCGGCAATGTAAACCGTGACATCTGTCGTAAAGCAGTAAATGGCTGGCGAATAATTCGCCAGTCCCGTCTACCTTTGTAGTACCCCTACAGCAAGGAGACGGTCATGACCAATAACCCCCCTTCAACGCGTATTCATCCCGGCGAGTATGGTTATCCCCTGAAGTTAAAAGCCCGATACGATAACTTTATCGGCGGCGATTGGGTGGCACCGGTGGACGGTGAGTATTACCAGAACCTGACGCCGGTCACCGGGCAGTTACTGTGCGAAGTGGCCTCTTCCGGCAAAAAAGACATCGACCTGGCATTGGATGCCGCGC
Source organism: Citrobacter sp. wls829 (assembly GCF_005280825.1). Taxonomy (NCBI): domain Bacteria; kingdom Pseudomonadati; phylum Pseudomonadota; class Gammaproteobacteria; order Enterobacterales; family Enterobacteriaceae; genus Citrobacter; species Citrobacter sp. wls829. Next base: position 95,653 of record NZ_SZWP01000055.1, on the reverse strand, counting down.
ACAAAGTCAAAGATAAATGGGCGCATACGTCCGTTCAGGATCGTGCTGCGCTCCTGTTCAAGATTGCCGATCGCATGGAGCAAAACCTGGAGCTGCTGGCGACGGCAGAAACCTGGGATAACGGTAAGCCAATCCGCGAAACCAGCGCGGCAGATGTGCCGCTGGCCATTGACCATTTCCGCTATTTCGCCTCCTGTATTCGAGCCCAGGAAGGGGGGATCAGTGAAGTCGACAGCGATACGGTGGCGTATCATTTCCATGAACCGCTCGGCGTAGTCGGGCAAATTATCCCGTGGAACTTCCCGTTGCTGATGGCGAGCTGGAAGATGGCGCCGGCCCTGGCAGCGGGTAACTGCGTGGTGCTGAAGCCAGCTCGTCTGACGCCGCTGTCGGTGCTGCTGCTGATGGAAGTTATCGGCGATTTGCTGCCACCGGGCGTGGTGAACGTGGTCAACGGTGCAGGCGGAGAAATCGGCGAATATCTGGCGACATCAAAACGCATTGCGAAAGTGGCGTTTACCGGATCGACGGAAGTCGGCCAGCAGATCATGCAGTACGCCACACAGAATATTATCCCTGTCACGCTGGAACTGGGTGGCAAGTCGCCGAATATCTTCTTTGCCGACGTTATGGATGAGGAAGATGCGTTCTTTGACAAGGCGCTGGAAGGCTTTGCGCTATTTGCCTTCAACCAGGGCGAGGTGTGTACTTGCCCGAGTCGTGCACTGGTGCAGGAATCTATATACGAACGTTTTATGGAGCGAGCCATTCGCCGTGTGGAGAGTATCCGCAGCGGTAACCCGCTTGATAGTGTCACGCAAATGGGCGCGCAGGTCTCGCATGGGCAGTTAGAAACCATTCTGAACTACATTGATATCGGTAAGAAAGAAGGGGCGGATGTCCTGACCGGCGGGCGGCGTAAGCAACTGGATGGGGAGTTAAAAGAGGGCTACTACCTCGAGCCAACCATCCTGTACGGCAAGAACAATATGCGCGTTTTCCAGGAAGAGATCTTCGGCCCGGTGCTGGCGGTCACAACCTTTAAAACTATGGAAGACGCGCTGGAGATCGCCAACGATACCCAATACGGACTGGGTGCTGGCGTCTGGAGCCGTAACGGTAATCTGGCCTACAAGATGGGACGTGGTATTCAGGCCGGACGCGTCTGGACCAACTGCTACCATGCCTACCCGGCACATGCGGCGTTTGGCGGCTATAAACAGTCGGGTATCGGGCGGGAAACTCACAAGATGATGCTGAACCACTACCAGCAGACCAAGTGCCTGCTGGTGAGCTACTCTGATAAACCGCTGGGGCTGTTTTAATCTCCTGTCACTTATTGCCCGGTATCGCATAGCGAGCCGGGCATCAAGTTATGCTCTGCAGTTTACTCAGGTAAATGACTGGGGTGAGCGAACGAAGCCAACAAAGAAGCAGCTCAAAAGACGATGGGTATATATAAACCCATATAGCGTTATATAAATAAGGCAATTGCATCCAATCTGGTCATTCCACTATTATGCTCAAATCTATTATTTAAAACTAATAGCATACAAATTCTTTATTTTTAATCCCTGAGGCAAATATGTTTCTTGATTATTTTGCATTAGGAGTGCTTATTTTTGTATTCCTGGTCATTTTTTATGGGGTTATTATTCTGCATGATATTCCCTATCTAATTGCAAAAAAACGTAACCATCCTCATGCCGACGCTATCCATGTTGCGGGATGGGTAAGTCTGTTTACGCTGCATGTTATTTGGCCCTTTTTATGGATTTGGGCAACGCTTTACCGCCCGGAGCGCGGTTGGGGCATGCAACACGCTGATTCTTCCCTGATTCAACTTCAGGAGCGGGTAGCCGATCTGGAAAAGAAACTGGCCGAGGTTAAGACCTCCCCGGCGGAGTAATATCGATGGATTTACTGATCGTTTTGACCTATGTGGCTTGTGCATGGTCTGTATTTAAAATTTTTAAAATTCCTGTAAATAAATGGACAGTACCGACTGCAGCATTGGGCGGTATTTTTATTGTTTGCGGACTTATATTACTGATGAACTATAACCATCCGTATACATTTAAGGCGCAAAAGGCGGTTATTTCTATTCCCGTCGTGCCGCAGGTGACCGGGGTGGTAACAGAAGTCACGGATAAGAAAAACACGCTGATCAAAAAAGGCGAGGTGCTGTTTAAGCTTAACCCAGGGCGTTATCAGGCGAGGGTTGACCGCCTGAAAGCCGATATTGTCACGGCACAGCATAAAGAGCAGGCGCTGGTTGCGCAGTTAGATGAAATGAAAGCGAACACGCAGCAGAAAAAGGCCACGCGTGACAAGTTGGCAAAAGATTACCAGCGTTACGCGCAGGGTAGCCAGGCGAAGGTAAATCCTTTTTCTGAACGCGATATCGATGCGGCACGGCAAAACTATCTGGCGCAGGAAGCGTCGGTAAAATCGTCCCTCGCAGAGCAACAGCAAATACAGAGCCAGTTAGACAGCATGGTGATGGGTGAGCATTCACAAATTGCCAGCCTGAAAGCCCAGCTGGCGGAAGCAGAATTTAACCTCGATCAAACCGTGGTTCGTGCGCCCAGCGATGGCTATGTTACCCAGGTGCTGATCCGACCGGGCACCTATGCCGCTGCGCTGCCGATGCGTCCGGTGATGGTGTTTATCCCGGATCAAAAACGACAGATTATTGCCCAGTTCCGCCAAAACTCACTTCTGCGACTGGAGCCAGGTGACGAAGCTGAAGTGGTATTTAACGCGCTACCGGGGAAAGTTTATAGCGGAAAACTGGCCGCGATTAGCCCGGCGGTTCCGGGTGGCACGTATCAGTCGAACGGCGCGTTGCAATCCTTAAACTCCACGCCGGGTTCGGAAGGGGTGATCGCCACGATTGAACTGAATGAGAATGTGGACGTCAACGCGTTGCCTGATGGTATTTACGCTCAGGTCGCGGTGTATTCGGATCATTTCGCCCATGTATCGGTGATGCGTAAGGTCCTGTTACGCATGACCAGTTGGGTGCATTACCTGTATCTCGACCACTAGGTGCAGACTATTTTACTTACTCAGGTGGCTGTTGTAGCACCTGAGTAAGCTGCTCGCGAATCTCCGCCAACATCTCATCCAGAATAAACTGCACTCGCCAGGGTTGGTATTCACGCTTACGGAAAATCGCGACCAGATCCAGCCACCACTCGTGCTGTTCAGAGAAGCACGGAACCAGCGCCCCAGCCTCAATATCAAGTTGAACGCTTTCATTAGGCGCAAAAACAATGCCCAGATGATTACGTGCCAACGCCAGCGCGGATTGTGTATTATCGCAGACGTAATTTCCTGTCACCCGATAGTCATGCATCTCCTTGCCACCGGCTGAATTGAATCGCCAAATATTGGCGTCATCAATCATCATTGAGTCAATCAAAATACAGGAATGTTGCTCCAGTTCTTCAGGGCTACTGATGGGGTGTTTATCGAGATATCCCTGGCTGGCAAAAGCCGTAACCGCATATTTAGTAATGAAACTGGCAACCAGTGTTTCATCTTTGGGATGTGCGTAGGAAATTAAAACATCACAATCATCAGGGAATTCGACCCCTTCATAAAATGCTTTACGTTCCAGGTTATAGGTTTTCAGCGAGAGGCTAATTCCACCAATATTCTGAATTTTTGCAATAACATGTTGCGATAAGTAAGCAATAATTCCCGTCGGTGCATATACCGTGACCCGACCACGTTTTTCATGCTTATAATCGGCAATAAAATTGTTCAGCTGCTCGTTTCTGTCTAACATGTCATTGATGTAGGGTAGCAACGCGGTGCCAAAGGGCGTCAGGGTAAGTTGTCGGGTGGTTCTGTCAAACACCTTTAATCCAACTTTTGATTCAAAATCAGCAAGATATTTGCTGACGTTGGCCTGCGCAATGCCGAGTACGGTTGCGGCATGGCTGATGTTTTCACTGGCAGCAATGACCGAAATAATTTTCAGTTCCCGGTGTTTGAGTTGTAATTTGTTCATCGCTGAATCCAATATATATATGATTTTATATATTACTATATAAATATGCGTCTTGCACTGATGAAATTGTAAGCATTATTATGCGCCTGCTTTGTAGCTTATTTTAAAATGGAAAGTTGGCATGTTAATTAAACGCAATATTGCGGCGCTAGTTGCTTTGTCTTTTATGGCAAGTGCATCAGCCGCAGAGTTTTCTCTTGGCGGTGGGGCTGTATATAACGAATCTCCTTATCGTGGATACAATGAAAATGTCCATGCAGTACCGCTTATCAGTTATGAAGGCGAATCATTTTATTTTAGGCAAACAACGCTAGGTTATATTCTGTCGAAGAGTGAAAGTAATGAATTTAGCATTACTGCTTCGTGGATGCCGCTTGAGTTTGACCCAGGCGATAACGACGATCATGCGATGAAGCAGCTCGACAAGCGTGACGCAACCGCAATGGCGGGGGCCGCATGGTATCACCATGAGAAATGGGGCAGCGTTAAAGTCTCTGCCGCAGCGGATGTAATGGACAACAGCAGCGGTTGGGCTGGCGAAGTTTCTCTGTTCCGTCCAATGCCGATGGGCAAGCTGACGCTGACGCCGTCCATTGGTGTGCTCTACTACGATGAAAAATTCAACGAATATTACTACGGCATCTCAGGCAATGAGTCTCGCCGTAGCGGGTTATCTAGCTATTCCCCAGGCGATAGCTGGACACCGTATGCCGGTCTGTCCGCAAAATATGCGTTAACCGCTAACCTGACACTGCTGGCCAGCGCCAACTATAGCGTGCTGCCAGATGATATTAAGGATAGCCCAATGGTTGATCGCGATGACAGCTTCACTTTCCTGTCAGGGGTGAGCTGGCGTTTCTAATTCTCACCCGTTTGTCCTCATGGAAGAGGGCAATTTTTTCATGATGTTTTGACGGATGGCGCCAACAGTCGCCATCCGTCATATCATTACTGCTCGTTGACCCAAATCCGCATTTCACCTTCACCACGGTTCGCCCAGCTAAACCACGGAATAAACGTCAGCGTATGCGTTTGCCGGGAAGCGGGGGAGACATCGTAGTGCCACAACGATTGCTGCGTGGCATCATCAGCGCTTTGCTTCACCCCTTCCGTTTGAATCAGTATTTTATGGCTGAATAGCCCTTTCCCCTCAAAGACTCTGAATTCACTCTCTTTGGGCAGCCACAGGTTATGCAATTCCTCGCCGTTATCCGCCTGCTCCAGACAATAGACTAACGGTCCACGTTGAATGGCAACCTTACCGGCAACATGGCGAACCAGCGGATTACCGTATACCCGACGCACCGGCATCGGGAGCGTCAGGCTCAGCGTATCCCCTTCTTGCCAGGTGCGGGTTATGTGCAAATAGCCTTTGCGAATATCTTGTTCTACAGGCAAACCGTTCAGCATTACCTGCGGCGCGGAGCACCAGTCCGGCAGGCGTAGTGCCAGGGTGTGGTGTACTGGCTGCACGGAATCAATGGTGATATTAACCTGCTCATGCCACGGATAATCTCCGCTAATGCGGAGTTTCAGCGTCCCGTTTTCAACGGGTATTTCCATGCTGTTGCCCACATACATATTGATATACAGCGCGTCCTGGCGCGGCGTGTAGAGGTAATGGCCAATCGACGTTAACACGCGCGCGATATTCGGTGGGCAGCAGGCGCAGCCAAACCAGCGCTGGCGAATGGGCTTCACGTGGTCATAAATATGGTTAAATTTTAGAGATTTAGGATGCACTTCCAGCGGGTTAACGTAGAAAAAGTGTTTCCCGTCAAGCGCCATACCACCCAGTACGGTGTTATACAGCGCGCGTTCCATCACGTCGGCGTACTGACTGTCGGCCTCCATCTCCAGCATCCGGCGGGCGAACATCATCAGACCAATAGAGGCGCAGCTTTCCGCATACACAGAGTCGTTGGGCAGATCGTAATCGCTGCTAAATGCCTCGCCGCTGCTTTGCGAGCCGATCCCGCCGGTAATGTACAGCTGGCGCTGGGCCATATTGTTCCATAGTCGCAGGCAGTCCTGGCGCTTGCCTTCGTCCTGGCTTAAGCGGGCCAGGTGGGCCACTCCTGTCATCAGGTAGACAAAGCGCACGGCGTGACCGATGGCGGTTTGCTGTTCAGATATTGGCTGGTGCGCTTGGCTGTAAGGCTTGTCTTTCACCATCCACGCCGGGCCGTAGGTGTGCCAGTAGGACGTGCGACCGCGTTTTTCGTACTCTTCATCGTAGAAATGCGGCTGTGTGCCACGCTGCTCAACAAAATAATTTACCAGCGTCATATACCGTGGTTGCTGCGTGACTTCATACAATCGCATGAGCGCCAGCTCAATTTCCGGGTGTCCGGGATAGCCATGCAGCTGGTTTTCACCGGGTCCAAAAACGTTGTCGATATGGTCTGCCAGACGACATACCACCTCCAGTAAGCGGCGTTTTCCCGCCGCCTGAAAGAAGGCCACACCCGCTTCGATCATGTGACCCGCGCAGTACAGCTCATGACATTCGGCCAGATTCGTCCAGCGTTCTTCAGGGGCCTTAACCGTAAAATAGGTGTTGAGATAGCCATCTTCGCACTGGGCGGCGGCGACCAGTTCAATCACCTCATCGGCGGTTTTTTCCAGCTCGGTATCCGGTTTCTGACACAGCGACCAGGCCACGGCCTCCAGCCATTTGGCCACGTCGCTATCCTGAAAAACCATGCCGTAAAACTCACCGGATTGCTGGCCCGCAGCAATGCGGAAATTCTCGATAGCGTGGCTGGGATCGGCTTCTGCAATGCGGTCATTGAGCGCATCCCACTGATAGGGGATCACCACGTCGCGCACCAGTTGCTGGTATTGTCCGAGGAACGGATCGCTGACCGTGAGCTTATGCAGGTCGACTTCTTGTGCGTTCATTTCGTGCTCCTTAAGGCTGTACATGACGCTGACGCAGATCGGTAGCAATGCGCGACATCATCGGGTTATTGAGTTTGCAAAGGCGGATAGACAGCGCCAGCAGTAGGTGGAACAGGGCGGGCAGCAGCGTCTCCATGGCGGTAATACCTTGCAGCGAACTGGCGGTTTGGTTGCCAGCGCCAGGCTGATAGGCGACAAAAATAAACAACACGCTGATGATCCCGGCACTGGAGGCCCAGGCCAGCTTGATGAAAAACAGGTTGAAGGCGAAATTCATGCCGGAGGAACGCACGCCGGTTTTCCATTCGCCGTAATCATCAGCAAAGGCCATCAGCGAGAAGTGCAGCGGCAGCGTGAAGCCGAGAATAATGCCGTTGCCGAGAATCACCGCCAGCCATAACGTCTGGTGCGCTGGGCCGGTTGGCAGGAACCACATTAACGCTGCCAGCGCCGCCAGTACCAGGTTGGTGTAGTAATAGAGTTTGACGGTGTCGATGCGTCGCGTCAGCGGGCTAACCACCACCGAACCGATGATCGAGGCGAAGGTGACCATGGTGAAAAACAGCGAGGTGTAAGCGGTACTGCCTTCCAGCACGTAGGTAATGAAGTACATGTACCCGCCGCCACGAATATTAAAGACATTGATCAGCAGGAAGGACATCACCAGCATCAGCAGCAGTTGGTCATTTTTACGCAGTCCGCCGATGTGTTCGCGCAGCGTAAATTTCCCCATCATCGCCAGCGGTACCCGCTCGCGCACCCAGAAGAAACAGCACAGGAACATGACGACTGCGATGGCACACAGGATGCCCACGCCAAACTGATAACCCTGCGCGGCGTTGCCCTGACCGAGTATCTCCACCATCCACGGCAGGCCGACGGAGACTAAAAAACCGGCGACACCGCACAGCACAAAGCGCCAGGACTGGCAGGCGATCACTTCATTGTGGCGCGTCGTCATGGTGTTGATCAGCGCACAATACGGCACATTGATCGCGGTATAGCCGACGGAAAGCAGCAGATAGGTGCCAAATGCCCAGGCGATTTTTACCCCCATGCTGGCGTCCGGGACGGTAAAGGTCAGAACGCCAATAATGCCGATGGGAACGGCCACCCACAGCTGCCATGGGCGAAAGCGTCCCCAGCGGCTTTGCGTGCGGTCGGCGAGGACACCCATGATCGGGTCAGAAACTGCGTCAAATACGCGCAGGGCAATAAACAAGGTGCCGACCAGTGCGGGCGTTAAGCCAAACACATCAGTATAGAAAAAAGTCAGGAAGTTCATGATCAGGCAGGTAATAACGGTCCCGCCTGCATCGCCTAATCCGTAACCTATTTTTTCACGCAGAGATAATTTGTCGTCTTGTGCACGTTGTGCCAAATCGTTGGTCGTAATCGGAGCCGAAGTCATAAATAACTCCCGGAGAGGATGTTCAGAAAGTACCCCGCTACATTGCGGGCTTTTATTGTGTCATTTGCAAAGTACGTTATTTATTCTGCACCAAATACACAGACCAACAAGGGAAGGGAAAAGTATAAAAAGATGACAATTCCGACTTAATTAAAAAAGTGTGATTTCGATCCGGCGAGATACTATTTTATCGTGAATAATCAAAGATGAAGGCAGGTTTTTAGGGTGCTAAAAGCGGGAAATTGAATAGTTATGCTTGAATTATCCATGTCACTTCCGATTAAAGTACAAAATGGCGGGCTGTTTATTTCTCGTGGCGTGGGAAGTCATCCGGCGAGGCAACTTCATTCCTGGGAAATTATCTTTGTCGAAAAAGGGACATTAACGATTCGTGAAGGGAACGCTATTTTTAGCGTGCAGGCTGGAGAGAGTTTGCTGTTGTGGCCGCAGCGTTTACATGTCGGCGTGGGACAATTTCCGCCCGATTTAAAATTTTATTGGCTGCATTTTGAAGTGAAGTCCGGTGAGCGTGTTTCACCGCCTGAAGCGCTGCTTTCGATCCCGCAACAGACTCGGGTGGATGAGCCACAATATATTATTTCGCTGTTTCGCCAGTTTTTACGTGAGCAGGAGAATATCCATCGCAGCGTTGCGCTGGAGCTGATCCTGTTGCTGATTTTGCAGCAAATATCCGCTGCCGCCAGCGAACAACCTGCCGATACGCCCGGTAATGCGCTGGCGTGGAAAGCGCAGCAAATGATACATACGCAGTTCCATTTACCCCTATCAGCCTCATTGCTGGCGAAAGAGCTGCATTGCAATGCAGACTATCTGGGGCGTGTATTCCGGGGTGTTTTTCGGCTGACGTTAACCGAAGCGCTGCATCGCCAGCGGGTGAGGGCGGCAGAAAAGCTGTTGATCAGTGATTCGCTGTCGCTGACCGAGGTGGCGTTTAAATGTGGATTTAACGACGTGGGGTATTTTCGCAAAATTTTCCGTACGCACACCAGTCTGACCCCGGCGGCGTGGAAGCGCCGTTATTGCAAAGAGCATATTAATTCGGCGTAGGTTAAGCCTCCTCTTGTTCAGAAGAGGCTTAACTCAGCGTCAGTTTTGCCCGTAATAGGCATTTACCCCGTGCTTGCGCAGGTAATGCTTATCGAGCAGTTCGGATTGCATGTCAGGCAACTGCGGGGCGAGCTGACGCGAGAACAGCCCCATATAGGCACACTCTTCGAGTACTACGGCGTTGTGTACGGCGTCGGCAGCATCCTTACCCCACGCGAACGGGCCGTGCGAGTGGACGAGTACAGCCGGGACCTGCATCGGGTTCAGGTTACGTTGTTCAAAGGTGTTAATAATCACCTCACCGGTTTGATACTCATACTCGCCGTTAATTTCTTCGACAGTCATCAGCCGGGTGCAGGGGATCGCGCCATAGAAATAGTCGGCATGCGTGGTACCCCAGGCGGGGAGATCGAGTCCGGCCTGCGACCAGATCGTCGCGTGGCGGGAATGGGTATGCACGATCCCACCGATCTGCGGAAAACGGCGATACAGCGCCAGATGGGTTGGCGTATCAGAAGACGGTTTCTTGCTGCCTTCGATCACCTTACCGCTGGCGACCTCCACCACCACCATATCGTCGGCGGTCATGACCTCATACTCGACGCCGGAAGGCTTGATCACCATCAGTTTGCGCGTTTCGTCCACTGCGCTGACGTTGCCCCAGGTAAAGGTGACTAAACCATGCGCCGGGAGCGCCAGGTTTGCCGCTAATACTTCGGCTTTTAGTTGCTCTAGCATGTGAATCCCCCTTCCTGCATCCGCGCTTCTATCCAGCGTCGCGCCTGGATAATCTCCAGCACCGGCTCGCTGGCTTTTTCGGTCCACATTTCAATCAGAAATGCGCCGCGATAGTTCAGTTCATGCAATGTTTTAAAGATGCCAACAAAATCCACACAGCCTTCACCAAACGGCACATCGCGAAACTGACCAGGATGCGTTGCGGTCACTGGCAGCGTGTCTTTCAGGTGGATGGCGGCAATACGGTCGATGCCCAGCTGCAGTTCGGCGGTGACGTCGTTACCCCAGGCGCTGAGGTTGCCGACATCCGGGTAGACGGTGAACCACGGCGATGACAGCATCTCATCCCACTTTTTCCACTTGCTGATCGAGTTCATGAAGGCGGTATCCATTATCTCCACCGCTAGCATTACCTGCGCGGCGGCAGCCTGTTCCACCGCCCACGCCAGCCCTTCGGCAAAGCGTTGCTGGGTGCCGTCGTCGTGCTCTTCGTAATAGACGTCGTAACCTGCCAGTTGAATGGTGCGGATACCGAGATCGCGCGCCAGACGAATGGCTTTGGTCATGATTTCGCGCGCCCGCTCGCGTACCGCCTCATCGCGGCTGCCGAAAGGGAAGCGACGATGGGCTGACAGGCACATGGAGGGAATGGCAACGCCGGTTTCCAGCATTGCGCTGACCAGCGATGCGCGCTGGGCTGGCGTCCACTCCAGGCGTGACAGGCGTTCATCGGTCTCATCCACCGACATTTCGACGAAATCAAAGCCGCAGCTTTTCGCCAGCACCAGCCGTTCCGGCCAGGAAAGATCTTTCGCCAGAGCTTTCTCATAGATACCTAATGGATGATTACGCATGCTGTGTTCCCCAGATGGCGTCGATTTGTGCGTGGAATTCGCCAGCGACCTGCGCCGGATGGGCTGCGCCTGCTAGCGCGCGTCCGGCGATAAATGCTTTGACGTTAATGTCGCGGAATAGCGGCAGGTCGGCAGGGGTAATGCCGCCGGTAATCGACAGCTCAAGGCCGATATCGGACAGCGCCTTCATGCGCGCCAGATCTGCGTCGCCCCACTGCTGTCCGCTGGCCTGCGCGTCGCGTCCGCGATGGTAAATCGCCTGGCGAACGCCGACGCGATACCATTCACGGGCGTCGTCCAGCGTCCAGTTGCCGAACAGCTCCATTTGAATTTCACCGCTGCAGGATTGCGCGACGGCGTGGCCTTTTTCGACCGTGGCGAGCGGCGCGGCACAGATGATGGTCATCCAGTTGGCGCCAGCTCCGAAGGCCTGCTGTGCCAGCGTTTCTCCGGCATCGGCTACCTTCCAGTCGGCGACGATGATTTTTTCCGGGCACTGGGCGCGCAGGGCTTTCACTGCGCTAAGGCCTTCGGTTAAACAGAGGATCGTGCCAGCTTCGACGATATCGACATGGTCCTGTAAAAGGGCGACATCGCGCTGGGCTGCTTCCAGGCTAGTGTGGTCGAGCGCCAGTTGCAGTAATGGTCGGCTCATAATGCGTGCTCCTTAATGCGGGCGTGATAGCCCTGTAGTGCGGTAATCAAATCCAGGTATTGGCGGTATTTGCGCTGATAGAGGGCGTGGGTGGTCATGTCCGGCAGCAGCGTGCGCACCGGGTGCTTCAGGGAGCGCTGGGCGTCGCTAAAGTTGTGGTAAACGCCGGTGCCGACACGTGCTGCGAGGGCTGCGCCAAAGCAGCCGGTTTCTTCTACCTGTGGCAGCTCGATGCGCAGGCCGCTGACGTCCGCCAGCATCTGCATCCAGACGTTGGAGTGTGCCGGACCGCCGGTCACGCGCAGGGTATGCACCTCGGTAAAGCGTTCACGCATGCGGTTGAGATGGGTCATGTGGCTGAATACCACGCCTTCGTAAACCGCCTGCAACAGGTGGGCGCGAGTGTGCAGCGCCTGCATGCCATAAAAGCCGCAGGTCATCTCCAGCCCGGCGTTGCTGCCATAGAGAAAGGGCAGAAAAAAGAGTTCGCTACCTGATTTCGGCAGGCTGGCAACGGCCTGATTGATCTCATCAAAGGAAATCTCGCCCCACTGGGCGGTGAACCATTCCAGATTACCGGAAGAGGTCGGGCTGGCTTCGTGAACGATATACTGTCCGTCATTGACGTAGCGGCCATAGACATAGGGATGCGCCTCCTGGTCGCGCAGGCCGTGAGCGATCCCGCTGGTGACCGCCCAAGTACCCATTACCGCGTTGAGTGTGTATTCATCTTCAATACCGGCGCAGAGTGCGGTGGAAACCACGTCAAACAGACCGCCGACGACGGGCGTACCCGCCGCCAGACCGGTGATGGCGGCTGCCTGAGCGGTGATTTCCCCGCATATTTCTGCTGAGCCGACGATGGGCGGCAGCGCGTCATTGATTTCGCTGATGCCCAGCCACTCGGTCAGGCGCGGGTCGTACTGGCCCGTCGCCATGTTGTAGAGGTTGGATTCGGATATATTGCTCTCTTCGCAACCCTTGACGCCGGTTAAACACCAGCGCAGATAGTCATGCCCCATCATGACGCAGCCAATTTGCGCGTAGCGTTGGGGGGTGTGCTCTTTTACCCAGCGCAGTAGAGATGCGGGATGCCCGGTCCACAGTGTCTGACGAGTGACCGGGTAGAGTTGTTCGGGGATCCCGTCCTGTTGCCAGCGCTGGACGATGTCCATCGCCCGGCGGTCAGAAGAGAGGATGGCATTGCCCAGCGGCTTATCCTGCTTATCGAGAAGAAAGAGCCCTTTACCTTGAGCAGAAATGCCGACGCCCTGAATTTGTTGTGCGGATACGCCGGTGCGGTGTAAGAGTCCGGCGATGGTGGCTGCGCAGTGCTGCCAGAGCTGGTGCATGTCACGTTCGGCGTAACCCGGCAAGGGCGACACCGTCTGTAACGATTGCCGGTGAATTCCGTGCTCATGACCTTTAGCGTCGTATAAACCGGCTTTCAGATACGTACCGCCACAATCGATACCCAGCCAGAAGGTCTCTTTTTCACTCATCTTTGATGTCTCAGCTTTGCCGGATGGCGCTGTGCTTATCCGGCCTACGGGTGTTTACAGATCCGGTAAGCGCAGCACCACCGGGCAGGGTTTTACGCAGTGCGTTTATGTGGATTCAGTACTTTTAGCGGGGCAGCACCTGCATCACATTTTGCCGGCAGCAGTAATGCCATCAGTGCGGCCAGCGCCAGTGAAATAGCCAGGCAGTAAACACCCGCATCTTTGCTATAGAGAGTGATGAGCACGCCGACCGCGTAAGGACCGCAGAAACCGCCGAGGTTGCCCAGCGCGTTGATGACGCCACGCGCACCGCCTGCCATTTCAGCGCTGAACAGACGCGCCGGAATGGTCCAGAACACGCCCGCCGCCGATTGCAGGAAGAACCCGCAGCCAACCAGCGCGGAGTAGGCCAGCCAGATGTTATTTTTCAGCACCACGGAGAGGAACATGCACAGGGCAAAGCCAATCAGTGGCAGGCAAACAAACACTTTACGTTTGCCCGTCCGGTCAGAGAGGGTGGAGAACAGGAACATCCCGGCAATGGCGCCGACGTAAGGCAGAATGGCGAGCATGCCAACTTGCCCCATGCTGCTGTGGGTCAACTCTTTGAGGATGGTAGGCAGCCACAGGGTGTAACCGTAAATCCCGGTCTGATAGAAGAAATTCAGTGCGATAAGTTGCCACATAGTTTTGTCGGAAAGCACTGCGCTAAGAGAGGCGTTTTTCACCTCGGTTCCGGCAATCGCCCTTTGCTCTGCTGCCAGGGTCTCGACCAGATAGTTCTTCTCGGCTGCTGAAATCCAGCGTGCTTCCTGCGGACGGTCATAAACGGTATAGGCCCACAGTGCCAGCACAGCCACAGAGAGCAGACCTTCAATAATGAACAGCCAGCGCCAGTCCAGAACCGTAATGATCCAGCCGGAGAGCGGTGCAGTAATGATCCCGGCAATCGGGACAAACATAATCACAATCGCATTGGCTCGACCGCGTTCGGCATCGGGGAACCAGTTACTGATCATCGTCAGCACCACGGGCAACATGCCACCTTCCGCCACGCCGAGTAAGAAGCGCAGAACCAGCAGTTGATACTGATTGGTGATCAAGCCCGTCAGAACGGAGATGACCGCCCACGCAACCAGCGACCAGCCGATAAATTTCTTGCCGCTGCCGTGCACCGCAATTTTTCCACCGGGAACCTGTAAAAACAGATAGCCGATAAAGAAAATACCGCCAGCCAGTCCCGCCATGGTGGCGGAAATACCTAACTCAGCATCCATTCCACCGGGCATCGCAAAAGCGATGTTGACGCGATCCATATAAGAAATAATACAGGCGATCAGAATTGGAGGAATAATTCTCAGCCAACGCTGGCGCGGCACATCATTTTGTGTAGAGCGAGAGGTCGTGTTCATATTAATATTCTCGTAGAGTCGTCTTTTATTTTTATAATTTTGCTTGGTTTAATGCAGTGATGCCGTCACGTAATATCGCTACGCGATGGTTAACGTCTGCATCGGCGTTTATTTCCAGCAATTTAATACCCGCAAACTGCAGGGGATCGGTTCCTGCACAGGTCAATAATTCGCTGGCATGTTCGGTGGTCATCAGACTCTGCGGGCAGAAAGGGGCAAACGGCGCGTGTAAGTCCTGCCATTCGCCATATTCTCCCGTCAGCGTGGTGCCGGAGAACATCAGGGCCCCCAGCTTACCAGCCTGTTTGGCCTGTCGGGTGTGGGCCAGTGGCAGGGTCGTGTTCTGCCCTTCAATGGCGGAACGCGCCCAGTTAATACACACGCTGATGTCGTAGTCGGTAATCACTTCCAGCACGTTTTCTAACGGCAGGAAACCTTTACGTGGTGCGGGGCCGGTCATGGCATCGCAGTGTTCCAGTACTAGATCGCAGGACCAGTCCCAGTTGGCAATCTCTTTAAGGGAACGGGCAAATGACTCGGTGGCCTGAACGACGTTCGGATTTCCCGCCAGCGGGGCGGCATGCAGCTCCAGCGCGATGATTTTCCCGGCGTTGGCGGCATTGATGTTAGTAATTTTCTGATGAAGATGGCGATAGTACTCTACGCAGGCTTTACGCTGATCTTCGTCGCTTGATGCCAGCCCAAAGCCGCCGTTAGTACCGCGACGGCGCATGGTCTCCATAATGGCCGTCACCACTATCTGCCAGCTGCCCGGCGTATGGCGTAATAACCATTCATCACCCAACGGGTGAAGGTGTTCAAGACAAGGCTGTTCCAGGCCGCGAATATCCGGTGTATCTGAGAGTTGTCGCCAGAATTCCTTCTCGTCCTCTTCACTTTGTTGGTGAAATGAGGGTGCACAGGGGTACGCACCGATAATATAACCGGCATGCTTTACGTTCATTTTGTGCTCCTGAAAATAATTTTCTATAAAGAGTCTATTGCCACTTTAACCACTATTTTGCGGATCGGTGTTGCTACCGTTTTATGGCATCCGGGACGATGAACATCCTGCGGGAAAAATATGGCATAGCTTCCCGGAACCATTTCAAAAAAAGATTCATGTTCACTGTCGTGATAAAAAATAATATCGCGCTGTGCTAATAACGATTCGCTGATTTGGTTATTCCCGGTATCAATGGCGATACCGATTTTTTCTTCACCCGAGGCCAGAAACTGAATATCCAGATAGCGGCGATGGACTTCTGGACGGTTTTCGGTAACGTCGCGGGTGGTTAAATCGATAACCTGCGCGAAGATATTTTTACCGTCGATCTCCACCACGCCGGGTTCCAGTTTGCTGAAGTCCGTGCTGCGCAGAAAGTCGAGTGCCCTCTCAATGGTGGCCGGAAGACGACACGGGTTTGGCTGAGCGATATGACCAAAGATCATGGTTTATCTCCTTATAACGCTTGGATTTTGGCCCATACGCTGTCATCAACGGTGATCCCGTTGCGGCGGTTTTCTTCCAGTAAGCGGGTGAACTCGTGACCGGGCAGACGGATTGGCGTGTCCTCATCGGCGCGTTCAGCGGTGGTGATGAAGTCCATAATGCGCTGCAGTTTGGCGTCGCGAGATGCGCCGTCGATCAACTTGTCTACTTCAATGGCGATGAAAATCTGCGAAATGCCGTACTCATCGCTATTGTCTTCGGTGACTTCGGCAACGGAAGCACCGTCTGAAAGCAGGGTGGCAATCATGTCCAGCACGATCGACAGGCCGGAACCTTTCCAGTAGCCCATTGGCAAAATGCGGCGATTTTTCTCGATAACGGCAGGTTCTCTGGTGAGATTACCTTCATCGTCAAATCCGCCGTCTACCGGGAGTTCACGACCGGCCAGACGGTTAACTTCCAGCATGCCGTAGGAGAACATCGACATCGACATATCCACCATGGTGATCGGCGTTGATGGGATGGCGACAATCAGCGGGTTGGTGCCGATACAGCACTCTTTAGAGCCCCACGCAGGCATCACGGCGATGGAGTTGGTCCAGCAGATGCCGATGTAACCTTTTTCTGCCGCCTGCCAGCCATAGCTGCCGCCACGCATCCAGTGATTCGCATTACGCAGCGCCACCAGGCCAATGCCGTGATCGGAGGCCAGTTCGATGGCTCTGTCCATCATCTTTTTCGCGGTCAGGTTGCCAATAGAGCGTTGAGCATCCCACTGTTCAATCGCGCCCAGGCTGGTCGTGCGCTGCGGTTTGGCCTCAGGAATGATGTCGCCGTTATCCAGTTGCTGAATGAAGCGAGGAAAACGGTTCACGCCGTGCGAATAGACGCCGGACTCTGTGGTACGTGCGAACATTTCAGCACAGGCATCTGCGGTTTCAACGGCAATACCGCGCGCCAGCAGTACCCGATTGAACGCTTCTTTCAACTGCTCAAAAGTGACTTTCATTCCTGTTTCCTTAATTAAATTTGATCGCTTTTTTATCTCTAAATTTCACTATGCGAAATCTGATTTCAAATATAGCGATCAAATTTTGACAGATCAACGGGGTGGCCTGTTTTTTAAAATTATCAAAATCAAATGGTTATGTTTTTTTGGTTCAGATCGTGAACTGAAACACACTTTGCGCTACCATCAGAGCGCGACGAAAAGGGGAGCGGAAGCGATGGGCACAAAAGAAAATGAGATGACGCAAGAAAAAGAGAGGCCAGCCGGAAGTCAGAGCCTGTTTCGTGGTTTGATGTTGATTGAGATCCTGAGCAACTATCCGAATGGCTGCCCGTTGGCACACCTGTCTGAACTGGCGGGGCTGAACAAAAGTACGGTGCACCGACTGCTGCAAGGGCTGCAATCTTGTGGATACGTGACGCCTGCTCCTGCGGCTGGCAGTTATCGCCTGACGACCAAATTTATCGCCGTTGGGCAAAAGGCGCTTTCATCTCTGAATATCATCCATGTCGCCGCGCCGCACCTTGAAGCGCTGAACATCGCTACGGGTGAAACGATAAACTTTTCCAGCCGTGAAGATGACCACGCGATTCTGATTTATAAGCTGGAGCCTACTACCGGTATGCTGCGTACCCGTGCCTATATCGGCCAGCATATGCCGCTGTATTGCTCGGCGATGGGCAAAATTTATATGGCGTTTGGTCATCCGGACTATGTGGCTTCTTATTGGGAGAGCCACCAGGATCTGATTCAGCCGCTGACCCGCAATACCATCACCGGTTTACCGGCAATGTATGATGAGCTGGCGCAAATCCGTGAAAGTAGCATGGCGATGGACCGGGAAGAGAATGAGCTGGGTGTGTCCTGCATTGCGGTTCCGGTGTTTGATATTCATGGACGCGTGCCGTATTCGGTCTCGATTTCTCTCTCTACTTCTCGTCTGAAGCAGGTCGGGGAGAAGAATCTACTCAAACCACTGCGGGAAACGGCTCAGGCAATTTCGAATGAACTGGGCTTTACCGTTCGCGATTAGGCGAAATGCCTGAGTGGCTCATACACCTGACAAAATTCCACCGTTTCCCCTGTCCGATCAAAGCGGTGGTGGCTGCCTCTCTGGCACTCTGTGGTTTTAACGGCGACGGAGAAGGCAATGAACGGGTTTATTATGGCGGATGCGGCGAAATGCATTGGATGTCGAACCTGCGAAGTGGCCTGCGTCGTCGCGCATCAGGAAAACCAGACGTGTGCGACGGTCTCCTCTGGGGCATTTATCCCGCGTATTCGGGTGATTAAAGACGACGCGTTTACCACGGCGGTAACGTGTCATCAATGCGAAGACGCGCCTTGTGCGAATGCCTGCCCGACCACCGCTATTCGCCGCGAACATGGGCATATCTTCGTGGAACAGGCACGCTGCATTGGCTGTAAGAGCTGTATGCTGGCCTGTCCGTTTGGGGCCATGAATGTGGTTGCACAGCGCTCGCGGGTGCAGGCGGTTAAATGTGATTTGTGCTGGCATCGCGAAACGGGCCCGGCGTGTGTAGAATCCTGCCCGACCCGTGCGTTGCAATGCGTTGACGCCGCAAAAATTCAGCAGCAGCGTTTGCGTTCACAGCCGTTGTAATGCGTGACCCGACCGGTTAGGCGGTCGGGTTTGCCATCAGCCTTCACGCCAGGCGCGTTCTATCTCTTCAGCCAGAATCTTCACGCCAGCCTCGATTTTCTCCGGCTCCGGAACGTAGTTCATCCGCATGCACTGGTGGGTGTGCGGCCACGGCTTGTCCAGCCCCGGGAAGAAGTAATCACCGGGAACCATCAACACGCCGCGTGCTTTCAGGCGCTGATACAGCAGCTCGGTGGTGATAGGCAAGTCCTTGAACCACAGCCACAGGAAAATCGCCCCTTCTGGTTTATGGATCAGGCAGCGCTCTTCGGATAAGTAACGGCGAATGATCGCCACGGTCTCCTGAACGCGCTGATAATAAAACGGCTTGATCACGGTCTCCGACAGGCGCAGGAGATCGTTGCGTTTAATCATCTCGCACATGATAGCCGGACCCATACCGCCAGGGGCAAGGCTGATGATGCCGTTCATGTTGGTGATCGCGGTGATGATTTTTTCATTGGCGATAATAATACCGCAGCGCGAACCTGGCAGCCCGAGCTTGGAAAGGCTCATGCACAGTACAATGTTGGGGTTCCACAGCGGACGGGCTTCGCTAAAGATAATGCCGGGGAACGGGACGCCATAGGCATTATCAATGACCAGCGGAATACCGTGCTGATTGGCGAGGCGGTCCAGCTTCAATAACTCTTCGTCAGTAATCACATTGCCTGTCGGGTTGGTGGGGCGCGACACGCAAATCATGCCGGTCTCTTCGCCAATGTGCAGGTGTTCAAAGTCAACGTGATACTTAAACTGACCTTCCGGCAGCAGCTCGATATTCGGGCGCGCAGAGACGAAGAGCTCCTCTTCCAGCCCGGAATCGGCATAGCCAATGTATTCCGGTGCCAGTGGGAACAGGACTTTTCGGGTGGTCCCGTCGGCGCGACGTCCGGCGAAAAGATTGAATAAGTAGAAAAACGCGCTCTGACTGCCATTTGTCAGTGCAATATTTTGTGGTTCGATATCCCAGCCCAGCTTCTCGCGCAGCAGCGTGGCCAGTTCGGCCAGTAGCTCGGTTTTCCCTTGTGGACCGTCATAATTACAAAGCGCATCAGTGACTTTGCCGTTTTCCAGCATCTCGGCTAGCAGAGACTGGAAGTACTCCTGCATCTGTGGGATTTGCGCCGGGTTACCGCCGCCAAGCATGATCGCGCCGGGCGTACGTAAACCGTCGTTGAGGTCCTCCATCAGGCGGGTGATGCCTGAATGGCGGGTAAATTTGTCGCCAAAAAGTGAGAATGTCATAGCAGGTGGTCTGTCGAGCTGAGTAATAAAGTGGCTAACCATAGCGCTACCTATGGCGGGGTGCAAATCAGGCCTGTGAGACTAAATTGACGTTTTGTGCTATAAATTTGTAACAGGGTGGTGTTTTGTTTTGTATAACGCTTCTCGCCCCACCGGGTACGAGAAGCCAGGGGGGATTAGGGCTGACCTGCCCAAATGACCATCACTTTGTCGTCACCGTGCTCGCGGGAAAATCCGTATCCTTGTTTCAACGTCAGCGTGGTTTGTTTACCAGCGCCGATGGCGGCATGTCTGGCCCTGAACTGGCTGATTTTCTGCCAGTGTGCGACGCTGGCGGCCGATTTACCGCTGACATCCTGCCAGTTCATATCGGATCGCGTGCCTTGTAAAGGGTCTGAGCCGGTCGGGCCGAAAGGACGCGCGGATTCGTCACCGTAAAACAGCTGCACCGCGCCCGGTGCCAGTAGCAACAGCTCGGCGGCTTTATCTCCACCTTCGCGGAACAGGCGCGTGTCGTGCGATGAGAGATAGCTCAGGACGTTAAAATCCTGCAATTTATCCGCCATCTGCTGCCAGGTGAGATCCATATTGGCCAGGCAGTCGACGGCGCTGGCCGCCTGTTCCTGATAATCAAAATTGATCATCGCATCAAAGCCGTGGCGGTAATACTCACTGCGCATAACGCCGTGACCCCAGGCTTCGCCGGTCATCCAGAAGGGTTTATCATCCAGCGCTTTGTCCGGGTTGGCTTTCTTCCATTCGGCCAGCGCTGCGCTGGCCTGGGTTTTCAACTGCTGCCAGGCGGGAAGTTCGACGTGCTTGGCGGTATCGACTCGAAACCCGTCAATCCCGTAGTCGCGCACCCACTGACTGAGCCAGTGGGTCAGATAATCTCGTGGCGCGTAGCCCGCAATGGCTTTGGCGTGGGTATCCGGTTTGTTATTGTAAAACACCGGTAACCCGGAAGGCGTGTTGGACTCGGTTTTCAGATCGGGCAGGAAGGCCAGCGACATCGTCAGGTCGTCAAAACCGGGGCTGTCGTAGTCGCCGATGTCGGTACGGATCCAATTTTTCCCCCACCATTTTTCCCAGGCGGCTTTATCACTGAAATTGATGTAATCATTAAAGCTGTGCCAGCTCTGTCCGGCGGCGGGCTTCCAGTCCGTCCAGTGTTCACCGAGCGTATGTTTCAATTCATCGCCCGATAAATATAACGCGCCAAACTGATAAGCCTGCATATCGGCCAGCGTCGCGTAACCGGCATGGTTCATCACCACATCGAACAGAATGCGGATACCGCGCTGGTGAGCGCCATCGACCAGCGCACGCAGATCGGCCTTGTTGCCCATATTGGCATCAAGCGTGGTCCAGTCTTGCGTGTAATAACCGTGATAGGCGTAGTGGGGGAAATCCCCTTTGGTGCCACCACCTACCCAGCCGTGAATCTGCTCAAACGGAGCGCTGATCCACAGGGCGTTAACGCCTAACTGTTGCAGATAGTCGAGTTTGCCGGTGAGGCCACGTAAATCGCCACCGTGAAACGTCCCAATCTCCTGCATGCCGTCGTTGTGGCGACCGTAGCTGTGGTCATTGGTCGGATCGCCGTTTTGAAAGCGATCCGTCAGTACGAAATACACTGTGGCGTTATGCCAGTCGAAGGGGGCAGGGGCGTCCGTTTCTGCGCGTTCAAGCAGTAATAGCCCGTTGCTACTGGCTGCGGGTTGGAGGGTGATTTGACCGTGCTTAACCATTGCCGTCTGCTGGCTGTAGTAATCACGTACCACGGCACCTTCAGGGAAAGTCTGACTCACATCCAGCGTCAGCGGTGAGCCATCCCATTTCGGACACTGGCGAATCAGGTTGCTCACCGGCTCAACGGCGGATGCTAGTGACAGCATCAACGTAGGCGTTCCGGAGCGGGTATCCACTTCCAGCGTGTAACTACCGTCTTTGAATAAACGCCACTGTGGTGGCTCGCCTGTGCAAGGTTTTAGCGACAGCATCTGGTTGAGTTTAATGGTTTCGGCAGGCTGCCAGCACTGTTGGTCAAAATTTAGTATTAAAGGACGGGTACCCTTCGTCAACGTTGCATGGCTGACAAACTTACCCGTACCCTCCACTTCGAAGGTGGGGAACCCTTGAGAAGTCCATGACGAGGCGATGGTGATGCCTGGCATAAGCGCCAGCGCAAAGGCGGCAAGTTTCATAACGCTGTCCTGAATGCTGCGATTTTAGCCAGTTTGCCAGCGAATTACGGTCGGAGACTCATCCTTTGGGTGGATTCCGCCAGGATGAGACGTGAGGGTGAGCGATCGTGCGCAAAAAACGGCATTATTTTGCGATAACACCCGCATTTTCTTCGAATTAATACCAATCTTAACCGTTAGCGCGTGACATAGTTTCGGAATTGGACTATTCCTTTGGGTGCTCTTGACGGCTATTTTTGCTATGATTTGAGATTCATCTCTCATTTTTATGAAAAATATAAGGTGTTGGAATGTATAAATCCGACCAGGAGACCTAATGATATTGACTCCCATTCGACGATATGGGGCCATGATTCTAATGTTACTCACCATTGCATTTTCCGGTGAGGTGCTGGCAAAGACACACACGGCAACAACGAGTCAGAAGCCCCAGGCAACCAAGACAAGTAATACACAGGTAAGCAGTAAACAAGAGTATTCTCGCAATAGTGCAAAGAGTAGTTCACTTCCTGATTTGCGAAAATACCCTTCCGGAACACCAAGGAAAAAAGCGTTTCTCCGGACGGTTATGCCTTACATTACTAGTCAAAATGCGGCCATTACTGCTGAACGTAACTGGCTGATTTCAAAGCAGTACCAGAATCGCTGGTCGCCGAGCGAGCGTGCGCGCATGAAAGATATCGCCAAACGCTACAAGGTGAGCTGGTCTGGCAACACGCGTAAAATTCCGTGGAACACGCTGCTTGAGCGCGTGGATATTATCCCTACCAGTATGGTGGCAACCATGGCTGCGGCAGAAAGCGGCTGGGGTACGTCGAAGCTGGCACGTAGCAACAATAATCTGTTTGGCATGAAATGTGTCAAAGGTCGTTGCACCAATGCGCCGGGTAAGGTGAAAGGCTACTCTCAGTTTGACTCAGTGAAAGAGTCAGTGACGGCTTACGTCATTAATCTGAATACGCATCCGGCATACTCTTCTTTCCGTAAGTCACGCGCTCAGCTGCGTAAAACCGATCAGGAAGTCACCGCCACGGCGATGATTCATAAGCTGAAGGGGTATTCCACCCAAGGGAAGAGCTACAACAACTATCTGTTCGCGATGTACCAGGATAACCAGCGCTTAATTGCAGCGCATATGTAATTCCTGCGCCTGATGGCGCTACGTTTATCCGGCCAACCAGATGACTCGTCGGCCGGATAAAGCGCAGTCGCCATCCGGCAACACATCACATCAGCACTTCGCTGTTCACATCGCGGTATTCTTTTGGCGTCGTGTCGTACTCTTTCTTGAACACCGAATAGAAATACTGCAGAGACGGGTAGCCGCACATTTGTGAAATCTCGTTGATGGAAAGCGTGGTGGAAATCAGCAGGCTGCGCGCTTTCTCCAGCTTTTCGGCATGGATCACAGCATGAATGGTCTCCCCGACCTCCTCTTTAAAACGCTTCTCCAGATTCGACCGTGAAATCCCCACTGAATCCAGTACCTGTTCGACCTTGATGCCCTTACAGGCATGGTTGCGGATGAAGTGCATCGCCTGAATAACGGCCGGATCGGTAAGTGAACGGTAGTCGGTTGAACGACGTTCCACGACGCGTACCGGAGGGACCAGAATGCGTTGTAGCGTCGGCTCTTCGTTCGCCAGCACGCGGTGCAGGAGTTTTGCGGCCTGATAGCCCATCTGACGAGCACCCTGAGCAACGGATGATAACGCCACGCGCGACAGGTAGCGGGTCAGTTCTTCGTTATCAATGCCAATGACGCACAGTTTCTCCGGTACCGGAATATGCAGATGTTCACAGGCCTGCAAAACGTGCCGTGCACGCGCGTCGGTGACGGCGATAATCCCGGTTTGCGGCGGCAGAGTTTGCAGCCAGTCGGCTAACCTATTTTGTGCGTGTTGCCAGTTTTCTGGTGCAGTTTCCAGGCCCTGATAGACCACGCCACGGTACTTTTCTTTCGCTACCAGTTGGCAAAAGGCATATTCACGCTCCTCGGCCCAGCGTTTGCCGCTGGAAGGTGGTAGACCGTAAAATGCAAAGCGGTTCACCCCTTTTTCTTTCAAATGCAGAAAGGCGCTTTCAACCAATGCGTGGTTATCGGTGGCAATGTAGTGGACCGGTGGATAATGTTCAGCAAGATGGTAAGAACCCCCGACGCCAACGATGGGGACATCGACATCGGCAAGTAATTGCGCAATGTCATCGTCGTCATAATCGGCAATAACACCGTCGCCTAACCAGTCTTTAATATTATCAATACGCGCGCGAAAATCTTCCTCGATGAATATATCCCATTCAGATTGCGACGCTTGTAAATATTCACCCACGCCCTCAACCACCTGGCGGTCGTAGGCTTTATTGGCATTAAATAAAAGAGTGATACGGTGACGTTTATCAAACATAAGAGCCTGTCCTGGAAAGGGTGAATATGGGCCTGTCGATACTACCAAAACCGTGGATAATGCTGCCTGATTATGTGTGACAAATTTTTGATTTGCGTAGCGCTACGCAAAACTCACATACCCTAAGCGGGAAGGCAATTGTCATATCTTATCCGCGGATTATGGTTTTTAGTTTATTCATCAGGATTCGATCCCGATCGTCTTTTTATTTCTTTATTTAGCGCGTTTTTTTGGGAGCCAGCGCACATTTGGGTATTCTCTTAATAGCGGTGTGAAATAACGTAATTGAGCAATAAATCAGGAAATTCCAGTATGGCGATATCGCAGTTTACTTGCCGTATTACCTGATTATGGAGCTTATTATGCAGGCTTATTTTGACCAACTCGACCGTGTTCGTTTTGAAGGGACAAAATCCACTAACCCGCTCGCATTTCGCCATTACAATCCTGATGAGAAAGTGTTAGGCAAGCGTATGGAAGATCACCTGCGTTTTGCCGCCTGCTATTGGCACACTTTCTGCTGGAATGGTGCAGACATGTTCGGCATGGGAGCCTTTGACCGCCCATGGCAGCAACCCGGTGAAGCGCTGGCGCTGGCGAAACGCAAAGCGGATGTGGCGTTTGAGTTTTTCCACAAGCTGAACGTGCCTTACTACTGCTTCCATGATGTAGATGTTTCGCCTGAAGGTGCTTCGCTGAAAGAGTACAAAAACAACTTCGCGCAGATGGTTGATGTGCTGGGCGCTAAACAGGAACAAAGCGGCGTGAAGCTGCTGTGGGGGACGGCAAACTGCTTTACTAACCCACGTTACGGCGCAGGTGCGGCTACCAACCCGGATCCGGAAGTGTTCAGTTGGGCGGCCACCCAGGTGGTGACTGCCATGGATGCTACGCATAAATTAGGCGGCGAAAACTATGTTCTGTGGGGCGGTCGTGAAGGCTATGAAACTCTGCTTAATACCGATCTGCGTCAGGAACGCGAGCAGATTGGCCGTTTCATGCAACTGGTGGTTGAGCACAAACACAAAACCGGTTTTCAGGGTACCTTGCTTATCGAACCGAAGCCGCAGGAGCCGACCAAACATCAGTACGACTACGATGCGGCGACCGTTTACGGCTTCCTGAAACAGTTCGGCCTGGAAAAAGAGATCAAACTGAATATCGAAGCCAACCACGCCACGCTGGCTGGCCACTCGTTCCACCACGAAATCGCCACCGCGATCGCGCTGGGCCTGTTTGGCTCTGTCGATGCCAACCGCGGAGATGCGCAGCTGGGCTGGGATACCGACCAGTTCCCGAACAGCGTGGAAGAGAATGCGCTGGTGATGTACGAAATCCTGAAAGCGGGTGGTTTCACCACGGGAGGCCTGAACTTTGATGCCAAAGTGCGTCGCCAGAGCACCGATAAATACGATCTGTTCTATGGTCATATTGGGGCGATGGACACCATGGCACTGTCGCTGAAAATCGCAGCTCGCATGATTGAAGATGGCGGCCTGGATCAGCGCGTTGCAAAACGTTATGCCGGTTGGAATGGTGAGCTGGGCCAGCAAATTCTGAAGGGCCAGATGACGCTGACCGAAATTGCGCAGTACGCTGAACAACATAATCTGGCGCCGGTGCATCAGAGCGGTCATCAGGAACAGCTGGAAAATCTGGTAAACCATTATTTGTTCGACAAATAACGGATCGTTAAGAACGTTCGTCAGCCCGGATAGCTTTGCGCTGCCGGGCATTTCTTTAAGGAACGATACCCTATGTATATCGGGATAGATCTGGGCACATCAGGCGTAAAGGCCATACTGCTGAATGAGCAGGGTGATGTTGTGGCCTCGCAGACGGAGAAACTCACGGTTTCGCGTCCTCATCCGCTATGGTCGGAGCAGGATCCTGAACAGTGGTGGCTGGCAACGGATCGCGCCGTCAAAGCACTGGCTCAGCAACATTCACTCAGTGAGGTGAAGGCGCTGGGGATTGCCGGTCAAATGCACGGTGCGACGCTACTTGATGAGCAGCAGAAGGTATTGCGCCCGGCGATCCTGTGGAATGACGGACGCTGCGCACAAGAGTGCGAGATACTGGAAAACCAGGTTCCAGAGTCTCGCGGCATCACCGGCAATCTGATGATGCCGGGTTTTACGGCACCCAAATTGCTGTGGGTTCAGCGCCATGAACCGGAGATTTTCCGCCAGGTTGATAAAGTCCTGCTGCCGAAAGATTACCTGCGTTTGCGTATGACCGGGGAATTCGCCAGTGATATGTCTGATGCCGCCGGTACGATGTGGCTGGACGTTGCGAAGCGCGACTGGAGCGACGTCATGCTGGCTGCCTGTCACCTGACCCGTGCGAATATGCCTGCGTTGTTTGAAGGCAGCGAGATTACCGGCACGTTGTTGCCTGCGGTCGCGCAAGCCTGGGGCATGTCCGAGATCCCGGTGATTGCGGGTGGCGGAGATAACGCGGCAGGCGCGGTTGGCGTCGGTATGATGAATGCCGGTCAGGCGATGCTTTCGCTGGGCACGTCCGGTGTTTACTTTGCGGTAAGCGACGGATTCCTCAGTAAACCAGAAAGTGCGGTACACAGTTTTTGTCATGCTTTACCTGAAAGATGGCATCTGATGTCCGTTATGCTCAGTGCGGCATCCTGCCTGGACTGGGCGGCAAAATTAACCGGGCTGAGCAGCGTTCCTGCGCTAATAACTGCGGCACAACAGGCGGATGAGCAGGCTGAACCCGTCTGGTTTTTGCCGTACCTGTCGGGTGAACGTACGCCGCATAATAATCCGCAGGCGAAAGGCGTCTTTTTTGGTCTGACGCATCAGCATGGGCCGGCAGAACTGGCGAAAGCAGTGCTGGAAGGCGTGGGATTCGCGCTGGCAGATGGTATGGATGTGGTGCATGCCTGTGGTGTTAAACCGGCCAGCATTACGCTCATTGGCGGCGGGGCGCGCAGCGAGTACTGGCGCCAGATGCTGTCTGATATCAGCGGGCTGCAGCTGGATTACCGTACCGGTGGTGACGTTGGTCCTGCGTTGGGGGTGGCACGTTTGGCACAAATTGCGATGAATTCCGATAAGCCATTATCTGACCTATTGCCTCAACTGGCGCTGGAACAGGCGCATTATCCTGACGCAGATCGCCATGCGCTTTATTTGCAGCGTCGCGAAACCTTCCGTCGTCTCTATCAGCAATTGCTGCCGCTGATGTCATGATCATATTTCCCCTCTGCTAAATGGAGGGGATTTTTATAATCTATGTATTTTTTAAATTAATAATTTACGTGTATGGATTTATTCTGAAAATATAACTTAGTGCTATTTTTCTGTGTTGTCTTTAGTGGGTTATTCATATTGTATCCGTGATGGATAAGGAGATCCCAATGAAGACTACGAGGTTTATGGCATGGCTATTATTCCTTTCGGGTGCACTCATTTACGTTATTGGTTTATGGCGCGCCTGTCCCTTATTGAACGGGAAAGGATACTTTCTGGGTGTCCTGATGACAGGGATGTTTGTGACGTACGCTTACCAGCGTGCTGAAAATAGTAATCAGAATGACGAACACTTTACGCGTGTGTGCCAGATGGTGGCATTGATAACAGTAGGGTTGCTGCTGCTGGGGATGCTGAACGCTCCCTTGTCACTCATCGAAATGGGCGCCTATCCAATGGCATTCTTCGTGTGTTTAGCGGGGCAAATTATGCTGATGCGCCCGCTAAAAGAGTAACGACGGGTGAGTGTTAACTCACCAGTCGGCGTGTATCGATGCGTTGCAGCAGAACCGAAAGTAGCAGGCTGCCCGCCAGCGTGGCGCTGAAAATCCACAGCATATCCAGCGGCGGCCAGTTCTTGAGCTCGATACTGTTAGTGCGCAGCGCATGAATGATCAGCGCGTGGAAGCCATAGATACCCAGTGAGTGGCGGGAAATCAGGCCCAGTACGGGGATAGTGCGTGCGCTGAGGGTGTTTTTGACCAGCGTCAGCAGCGAGACTGCGCAAATAAATACGGCTGGGCCGCAGTAGAGATACCAGGTGTCGGCGAAATTCCCTCGCCAGCGGAGCTCGTATAAGGTTCCGCGAGAGATAACAAAGACGGCGGTGACGCACAGTGCCGCACAGACCCAGGTGAGCGCGCGTTTTTGTGTATTCATCATGCCAACCGCCCTGCCCAGCAAGCCGTACAGGATGTAATAGACCGTGTCGCCGCTGATGTACAGGTTGATAGGCAGCCACTCAACGCCCCCCATTTTTAGCGAGACGGTGTTGGGATTAGCAAGGATGCCAAGCACCACCATCAGCGCCAGCAGCATTTTTCCGCTAATACTTTTCACTTGAATCAGCGGTGAGACCAGGTAGATGACGGCGATGGCGAAGAAAAACCACAGGTGATAGAACACCGGTTTTTGCAGCAGATTTTTCAAAGACAGCTCGGCGTTAATCGAGGTGAACAGTGAGATGTAGGCCAGTGCGACGGCGCTATAAAACAGAACGCAGAGCGCAATACGGAGAAAATGTCGCGGCTGGGCGCTGCGCTCGCCAAAGAAAAGAAAGCCTGAAATCATGAAAAACAGCGGTACGCTGACGCGTGAAGCTGAATTGAGCACATTGGCAAGATCCCAGGCTAACGGGCTGACGCTGTGCGCATTGGTGATGTACCAGGTGGTGGTATGGATCATAACCACCATTAAACAGGCAATCCCGCGCAGGTTATCAATCCAGAAAATTTTGGGCTGCATCAGTTCCTCTGTTTCCATTAAAAAAAGTCTGACTGGCATTTCGCGGATGTATCTCACTGGAATAATCTGAGTTTTTACGCTAAAGCTTGTGATGGTCCGATGAGATTCTCAAAATAGGCCCCGTTTCCAGACAGTAATAATAATAAGACTGACCCGCAAATCAGAGGGTAATAAAATGATGATGAAGTATTTCTTTCCCGCGATGGCTGCCCTCCTGCTGGCAGGATGCGCGGACCCACAGCCGCCGGCACCGACTCAGAAAGCGCAAAAGGCCAAAGTGAGCTCTTCACGTTCGCTGGATATGGAAGCATTATGCAAAAATGAAGCGGCTGAACGTTATAACACCGGGACGCAGAAAATAGACGTAACCGGCTTCGAACAGTTCCAGGGCAGCTATGAGATGCGTGGTTCTACCTTCCGTAAAGAGAGTTTTGTCTGCTCATTTGACGCAGACGGGCAGTTTTTGCACCTTTCCATGCGCTAAGTTCCTCCTTTTTCCCGTTTCGTACTGTATATCTTGCAGCCAGCGGGTATACTGATCGCTTCCTTTAAATCCACACGTATCCAGCACGAAATAATATGCAAAAGTTTGATACCAGGACCTTCCAGGGCTTGATCCTGACCTTACAGGATTACTGGGCTCGCCAAGGCTGCACCATTGTTCAACCATTGGACATGGAAGTCGGCGCGGGTACTTCTCACCCAATGACCTGCCTGCGCGCGCTGGGGCCGGAGCCGATGGCGACTGCTTATGTGCAGCCTTCTCGTCGTCCGACCGACGGTCGCTATGGCGAAAACCCGAACCGCTTACAGCATTACTATCAGTTCCAGGTCGTCATTAAGCCGTCCCCGGACAACATTCAGGAGCTGTACCTTGGTTCGCTGAAAGAGCTGGGTATGGATCCAACCATTCACGACATCCGTTTCGTGGAAGATAACTGGGAAAACCCAACGCTGGGTGCCTGGGGTCTGGGTTGGGAAGTGTGGCTGAACGGCATGGAAGTGACGCAGTTCACCTACTTCCAGCAGGTTGGTGGTCTGGAATGTAAGCCTGTGACCGGAGAAATCACTTACGGTCTGGAACGTCTGGCGATGTACATTCAGGGCGTAGACAGCGTTTACGACCTGGTCTGGAGCGACGGCCCGCTGGGTAAAACCACTTACGGCGATGTGTTCCATCAGAACGAAGTCGAGCAGTCGACTTACAACTTTGAATACGCTGACGTGGACTTCCTGTTCACCTGCTTCGAGCAGTATGAGAAAGAAGCCCAGCAGCTGCTGGCGCTGGAAAACCCACTGCCGCTGCCTGCTTACGAACGTATTCTGAAAGCCGCCCATAGCTTCAACCTGCTGGATGCGCGTAAAGCCATCTCCGTCACCGAGCGTCAGCGTTATATTCTACGCATTCGCACCCTGACCAAAGCAGTGGCAGAAGCTTACTATGCTTCCCGTGAAGCCCTTGGCTTCCCGATGTGCAACAAAGACAAATAAGAGGCGGCCATGTCTGAGAAAACTTTTCTGGTGGAAATTGGCACTGAAGAGCTGCCACCAAAAGCACTGCGCAGCCTGGCTGAGTCCTTTGCTGCGAACTTCACTGCGGAGCTGGACAATGCTGGCCTCGCACACGGCAACGTAGAGTGGTTTGCTGCGCCGCGTCGTCTGGCGCTGAAAGTGGCTGCCCTTGCTGAATCGCAACCTGACCGTGAAGTAGAAAAGCGCGGCCCGGCGATTGCCCAGGCGTTTGACGCTGAAGGTAAACCGAGCAAAGCGGCAGAAGGTTGGGCGCGCGGTTGCGGTATCACCGTTGATCAGGCTGAACGGCTGACCACCGACAAAGGTGAATGGCTGCTGTACCGTGCGCATGTGAAAGGCGAAAGCGCAGAAACGCTGCTGCCAAACATGATTGCCACGTCGCTGGCTAAGCTGCCGATCCCGAAACTGATGCGCTGGGGCGCGTCTGACGTCCACTTTGTGCGTCCGGTTCATACCGTCACGCTGCTGCTGGGCGACAAAGTCATCCCGGCAACGATTCTGGGTATTCAGTCCGATCGCGTGATCCGCGGCCACCGCTTTATGGGCGAGCCTGAATTCACCATCGACAATGCCGACCAGTATCCTGAAATCCTGCGCCAGCGCGGCAAAGTCATTGCCGATTACGCCGAGCGTAAGGCAAAAATCAAGGCCGATGCCGAAGAGGCGGCGCGTAAGATTGGCGGTAACGCTGACCTGAGCGAAAGCCTGCTGGAAGAAGTCGCGTCTCTGGTTGAATGGCCGGTGGTGCTGACGGCGAAGTTCGAAGAAAAATTCCTCGCGGTACCGTCTGAAGCGCTGGTTCACACCATGAAAGGTGACCAGAAGTACTTCCCGGTGTACGCGAACGACGGCAAACTGCAGCCGAACTTTATCTTCGTCGCTAACATCGAATCGAAAGATCCGATGCAGATTATTTCCGGTAACGAAAAAGTGGTTCGTCCGCGTCTGGCGGATGCCGAATTCTTCTTCAATACCGACCGCAAAAAACGTCTGGAAGATCATCTGCCGCGTCTGCAAACCGTGCTGTTCCAACAGCAACTGGGTACCCTGCGCGACAAGACGGATCGTATTCAGGCGCTGGCGGGCTGGATTGCTGAACAGATTGGCGCTGATGTCAACCACGCCACCCGCGCGGGCCTGCTGTCCAAGTGTGACCTGATGACCAACATGGTCTTCGAGTTCACCGACACCCAGGGCGTGATGGGCATGCACTACGCACGTCATGATGGTGAAGCGGAAGATGTAGCGGTAGCGCTGAACGAGCAATATCAGCCACGCTTTGCCGGTGATGACCTGCCGTCTAACCCGGTGGCCTGTGCGGTAGCCATTGCCGATAAAATGGACACCCTGGCGGGTATCTTCGGTATTGGTCAGCATCCAAAAGGTGACAAAGACCCGTTTGCACTGCGTCGTGCTGCGCTGGGCGTGCTGCGTATCATCGTTGAG
Source organism: Citrobacter sp. wls829 (assembly GCF_005280825.1). Taxonomy (NCBI): domain Bacteria; kingdom Pseudomonadati; phylum Pseudomonadota; class Gammaproteobacteria; order Enterobacterales; family Enterobacteriaceae; genus Citrobacter; species Citrobacter sp. wls829. The sequence goes on along the minus strand of NZ_SZWP01000055.1, from coordinate 63,388 downwards.
AAGAACCTGAACCTCGATCTGCAAACGCTGACCGAAGAAGCGGTACGTCTGTACGGTGACAAGCTGTCCAACGCGAACGTAGTGGACGATGTCATCGACTTTATGCTGGGCCGCTTCCGTGCCTGGTATCAGGACGAAGGCTACACCGTTGATACCATTCAGGCGGTGCTGGCACGTCGTCCGACGCGTCCGGCTGATTTCGACGCACGTATGAAGGCGGTTTCGCACTTCCGTACGCTGGAAGCCGCGTCTGCGCTGGCTGCAGCCAACAAACGTGTTTCTAACATCCTCGCGAAAACGACAGAGCCGCTGAACGACCGTGTGAATGCAGCAACGCTGAAAGAGCCGGAAGAAATTACGCTGGCGATGAAGGTTGTGGTACTGCGTGACAAGCTGGAGCCTGCGTTTGCTGAGGGTCGCTATCAGGAAGCGCTGGTTGAACTGGCCGAACTGCGCGAACCGGTTGATGCGTTCTTCGAGAAAGTAATGGTTATGGTGGAAGATAAGGATTTACGTATCAACCGTCTCACCATGCTCGAAAAACTGCGTGAGCTGTTCCTGCGCGTGGCGGATATTTCACTGCTGCAGTAACCGTCTGTATTGACGTAAAAAATGCCGGATACGCAATTGCTTATCCGGCATTTTTTATGCCGTTAGCGCAGCTGCAATTCGGTCAGACAGGTCTGGCTGTCATTCATCGTTTTGATGGCGTGAGACGCTTTTTTGCCGTTGTAGCTCACTTCAATTGTGCCTTCCATATTGCGTGGTAGCCATACGCCGATAAAACCATTGCGGTAGCTGGTCATTGCTTTCTGCACCACCACGTCTCCCTTGCTATCCGTCACTTTGACATCAAAGGTCTTCTCGGGCATTTCTCCCTTGCAGCCAGAAAGGCTGTGGTTAAAGCAGGGGTGAGTTTGCCATTCGTACGGGGCAAAGGAGAGATAGAACTTGTCACCAAGCGGTAGCGTATAAACCTGTTCACCGGAAGAGAGTTTTAGTTCGGTGCTGGTGATGGAAGCAGAATAGGGCAGTGGTCGACTCTGAGGCGACTGGTCAATGGCGTCGACAATTTGCTCAACGGATTTCCCGCTTAGCCCATGTTGCGCCAGAAAGGTTGATTCCGGGGTAGCAGCGAATACGCTACTTGTGGTGAGTAAACCTAATAACAGCAACAGTGAGGTTTTCGACATAGCTTCAATTCCTTGTGAAAATTGTGGAATACATGCCGACGTACTATAAAGCTTACCCTTAGGGAAAGGTCAAAGGTGTGGTGGGTAAAGTAATGCAAAGAAGAAAGCTGGGGAAATTTATTGCGAGAGACAGATAAAAAAAATCCCCGCCGTTTGGCAGGGATCTAGAATTTTGAGCTTTTTAAGCTTACAGGCTGGTTACGTTGCCAGCTGCCGGGCCTTTAGCGCCGCTTTCGATGGTGAAGGAAACTTTCTGACCTTCGTCCAGAGATTTGTAGCCTTCGTTCTGGATAGCAGAGAAGTGTACGAACACGTCTTTTGAGCCATCGTCAGGAGTGATGAAACCGAAGCCTTTATCAGCGTTGAACCATTTTACGATACCAGTCATTTTACCGGACATAGTGTATTACCTTTTAAAAAATAAGTGTGCCTTTCGGCGATATGGCGTGCTTTACAGATTTTTTAACAGTAAAGGAAAATGCTCACTACGAAGGGTATCAATGATAACTCTTGAAGGGACTTGCCTTACTAAACTGCTGTAATGGTCTGTACGTCAAACCGTTGAGTGCATTAACTCATTTTACGCCGGAGGATGCAACTACTATTTTCTTTTTTGTTGCTGGAGCTGGTGGTAGAACGGTCCATTTACAGGACCGTTCTGAAGAAAAACCAGAAAAAACATCAATCCATCAACTGCTTACTTAATCTCGGGTCGGCCTGAATCAGGCGCATCAATTTCAATTCGGTACTGGAAGGCTTTACGCGTTTAGACTCCCACTCATGAACCATCGCAACCGTTACGCCCATTACTCGGGCAAAATCATCTGTTTTTAAACCCGTCCCTCGTCGTAGCTGTTCAAATTCGGTAAACGGGTTGGCTTTTTGCGTCAAGGTGACGGTCTGCGATACATCTTTAAAAACAATCTGTTCCAGACTGCTAAGCAGTTCAAGCATAGGATCTTTATATTCCATTGAGGACTCCTAAAATCACACAGCGGGATCGTGAATTTCATCGAAGCTCATTAAGAATAGTCGCAAAAAAAGACGCCGGGCGTGGGGTGCGCGCGGTGGGCGCGTTTCAGCGGATCGCGGTGGCCGACCTGTAGTTTGCTAACGATCTGATAACGGTCGGGATCTCCTCTCGGCCAAACTCATTTGTAAAGATGACAAAATTTTTACGCCATTCGGCTGATGGCGCATTGTTCAGCAAAACGCAGGGCCACCGAAACGGGTATTTTCCCCGACAAGATTACGCGGAAAGGGTATCTTGCGGGGCTGACCTGGACTATCCTTGTCATCGTCAGGCACGCGGGTGTCGTTGTGCGCATTTTTGGGTGAAGGAGTATTAAAATGGCGACAGGTAAGTCCTGCTCTCGCTGGTTTGCGCCTGTTTTGGCGCTCTTAATGGTAGTTGGCCTGAGTGGGTGTTTTGATAAAGAAGGCGATCAACGCAAAGCGTTTGTCGATTTCCTGCAGAATACTGCAATGCGTAGCGGAGAGCGTTTACCGACGCTGACCGCCGATCAGAAAAAACAGTTTGGCCCGTTTGTCTCCGATTACGCGATTCTTTATGGTTATTCACAGCAGGTGAATCAGGCGATGGACTCCGGTCTGCGCCCGGTTGTGGATAGCGTAAATGCCATCCGTGTTCCTCAGGATTACGTGACCCAGCGTGAACCGCTGCGTCAGGCAAATGGTGCGCTGGGCGTGTTAGGGCAACAGCTGCAGAATGCGAAGCTGCAGGCCGATGCCGCACGTGGTGCGCTGAAGCAAAGCGAGGATCTGAAACCCGTCTTTGATCAGGTCTACAGCAAAGTCGTGACTGCTCCGTCAGAGGCGCTACAGCCGCTGATTCCTGCCGCGCAAATCTTTACGCAGCAACTGGTACAGGTGGGTGATTTTATCGCGCAGCAGGATACGCAGGTGAGCTTTGTGGCGAACGGTATCCAGTTCCCGACCTCACAACAGGCAAGCCAGTACAACACGCTGATTGGCCCGCTGGCAGCCCAGCATCAGGCATTTAATCAAGCCTGGACTGCTGCGGTGAACGCAGCCCAGTAATTCAGGGAATAACGATATACAGAATGCCGGGTACGCAGTAGCGCCACCCGGCATTTTTTTATCCTGCTACCTGCGGATTCACACAGTTCTTCTCGACGTTCCCTTGCAGTGCATCAATTAAGTTATCTACCGCACAGGCCGCCATGTTGTAGCGGGTTTCATGGGTTGCCGAACCAATATGCGGTAGCGCCACCACGTTTGGTAACGACAGCAGCGGAGAGTCTACCGGCAGCGGTTCCTGCTCAAACACATCCAGACCGGCGGCATGAATTTCCCCGCTTTGCAGGGCGGCAATCAGTGCGGTTTCGTCCACGACCGGGCCACGTCCAGCGTTGATGAAAATGGCGGAGGACTTCATTTTGGCGAACTGCGCGGCGCCAAACAGATGGTGAGTCTCATCCGTTAGCGGCAGGATCAGACAGACAAAATCCGATTCCTGCAACAGCGTATCCAGATTGCAGTAGCGCGCGTTGAAGCGCTCTTCCGCTTCCTTATGCTGGCGGCGTGCATTGTAGAGAATGGGCATGCCAAAGCCGAAATGGGCGCGTTGTGCCAGTGCGAGGCCGATGCGGCCCATACCGACAATCCCCAACGTTTTGTGATGTACATCGGTGCCGAACCAATCCGACCCGATGCTCTTGGTCCATTCACCTACTTTCACGCGTTCAGCCACCTCGACTACGCGGCGAGCTGTGCTTAACACCAGTGCCATTATCGTATCCGCCACGGTTTCGGTCAGTACGGTTGGGGTGTGCATCAGTAAGACATTACGGGCGTTAAGTGCCTCGACGTCGAAATTATCATAGCCTACGGAGATTGTTGAGGTTGCGCGCAGCCTGGGCATGTTCTCCAGCAGGGCGCTATTGACGGTTTCGCTGGAGCCCAGCAGACCTTCCGCACTGGCGAAGGCCTGCGCGTGCTGTGCGACCGTTTCCGGGCGCAGGTTAGGGACTTGAGTCACCGAAAAATGTGCTTCCAGGCGCTGCAGTAAATCGTCAGGTAACGCTTTGTAGAGAATAATGGACGGCTTCATGCGAATCTCCGTAAGTTAAAATTTAAGCGTGGCGTGCGCCAACCGGAATGCGGGTATTATTAGCAGGCTTAACAATCAGAGTTAGCCACACTGAGACAAAAAGCGCCACCCCCATAAAAATGTACGAGGCGGATGGGCTGCCGGTGGTGCCATTGAGGTAGCCAACAAACCAGGAACCAAAGAATGAGCCTAGCGCGCCCATACTGTTAATCAGCGCCATGGCGCCCCCGGCGACGTTACGCGGCAGCATTTCAGGAATGATGGCGAAGAAGGGACCATACGGGGCGTACATCGCCGCACCGGCTATCACCAGCAGGGTGTAAGACATCCAGAAGTGGTCAGCGCCAACGGCCCAGGAGCCGATAAAGGCACACGCGGCGATCAGTAACAGCGGCCAGACAAACAGCTTACGGTTTTGCAGTGTGTCGGAAGCCCATGAGGCCAAAATCATCGCGACGGTGGCGGCCAGATACGGGACCGATGAAAGCCAGCCCACTTCCACCATGCCGAGATTCGCGCCGCCGCTGCGGATAATTGACGGCAGCCACAACACAAAACCGTAAACGCCGATACTCCAGGTAAAATACTGCATACACAGCAGGATCACATTGCGTGAGCGGAAAGCCTCACCATAGTTACGCACGGCTTTAATTCCCTGCTGCTCTTGTTCCAGCTGTGCCTGCAGCGCGCTTTTTTCGGACTCCGTCAGCCAGCCCACCTGGGAAGGTTTGTCTTTGACCAACACCCACCAGCAGAACGCCCAAATGACGGCCGGAAAGCCTTCGATGATGAACATTTCACGCCAGCCGAGCGCCTGAATCAAATAACCCGAAACGACGGACATCCACAGCACGGTGACCGGGTTACCGAGGATCAGGAAGGTGTTGGCGCGTGAACGCTCGGATTTGGTAAACCAGTTGCTGATATAAATCAGCATCGCGGGCATGACGGCGGCTTCTACGACGCCAAGAATAAAACGGATGGCGGCAAGCATGGGGATGTTACTGACCATTCCGGTCAGCGAGGCGCACCCGCCCCACAGGATCAGGCAGATAAAAATGAGTTTTCGTACGCTGCGGCGCTCGGCGTAAATTGCGCCTGGGATCTGGAAAAAGAAATAGCCGAGGAAAAACAGAGCACCCAGCAGGGAAGAGATCCCTTTGGTAATGCCAAGATCCTCGTTAATGCCTGCGGCGGAGGCGAAGCTGAAGTTCGCGCGGTCGAGATACGCCAGGCTGTACGTGATGAACACGATTGGCATGATGTACCACCAGCGTTTTGCTGCATTGGTTGAGCTATTCATAGACTGCCCTCTGGTTATGCTGTTACGCCGCCTCTGTATGTAGGGTACAGAGTGGGCCGGGGGTTTATTCCGCTAATTGTTCACGTGTGGGTAATCCTTCACTGTCGCCCTGAACCTGTATGGCCAGGGCGCCAATTTTATTGCCTCGGGCCACCGCCTGATGCAGTGAGTGCCCTTCCAGCAGTGCGCTGATGACGCCGACCGCAAAGCCATCGCCCGCGCCGACGGTATCGACCACGTTGTCGACCTTCACCGGTGCGACGCAGCCCTGCTCGCCGTTGGCTGCCTTATACCAGGCGCCATCGGCACCCGTTTTAACAATCACTGCCTTCACGCCGTGGCGCAGATAAAAGTCAGCGATGCCTTCAGGCGTCTGTTGTCCCGTCAAAATCATGCCCTCTTTTAACCCCGGCAGAACCCAGTCGGCCTGGAATGCGAGTCGGTTGAGTTTCTCCACCATCTCCGCTTCGCTATTCCACAGCACCGGGCGTAAATTGGGATCGAACGAGATAGTCTTTCCCTGGGCTTTCATGGTGCGGGCGGTATGGGCCAGCAGTTCGTAAGAACTGGCGGACAGCGCTGCCGCCACGCCACTCAGGTGCAGGTGGCGTGCGCTGGAGAAGTACGCTTCGTGATAATCCTCCATGCCAAGATGGCTGGCGGCTGAGCCTTTGCGAAAATATTCCACGATGGGATCGGTTCCATTTTCGACTTTAGATTTCAGCTGAAAGCCGGTTGCGTAGCGTCCATCCAGGGTGACTCCCTGCGCATCAATCCCTTCTTTTTCCAGCGACTTAATAATAAAACGGCCAAAACTGTCGTGACCTACGCGACTCACCCAGCCGACCTTCAGGCCCAGACGGGCAAGGCCGGTTGCCACGTTAAGCTCTGCGCCCGCGACCCGTTTGATAAATGTCTCTACATCCGCCAGTTCGCCGGTTTGCGTGGCGACAAACATCGTCATTGCTTCGCCAATGGTGACGACATCCAGTGAATTTTTCATGTGTTACTCCTCGCGTAGCAGTTCGACGTAGTGACGGGTCACCGCCGCTAAGTCGTGCCCTTCCAGGGGGAATTCAATGCCGCGCGGGACGTCCGTGGGCAGCGTGTTTAACAGTGCCAGCCAGCGCGGGTCTGCCCGATCGGGCGCAACGGCACGGAAGCTGTCGAGATGCGGAGTGGCGGCCTTCACATGGATATATCCCACGGTTGAGGCGAGCGCCTGCGCGGCGTCTTCGGGGGAGTCGCCGACCCACAGCCAGTTGCCCATATCAAAGGTCAGGGATACCGGCAGCTCCTGCTTCTGGCAGGCATCCCTGAAGTGCAGCATAGGCTGCAGGCGTCCGCAGGGCGTTTGATCGTTCTCGACCACCAGTTCCATACCGCTGTCGTTGAGCCACTCACGCAGTGTGTCGAATTGCTGAGTATGGGAAAAATGACCCAGAGAGACTTTTAACCATAACGCCTGCAACGTTTGGGCTTCCTGAAGGAGCGCCGGCAGGTGGGGATTGAGATGACCATCTTGTAGAAATAGCGGTTCTGGCGCGGAGTAGCAGGCCAGCAGGCCGAAGATTTCAATCGCGGATGCCAGGGTTGGCAGCGTTTTAAGCTCGGTGTCGCTCAGCATTTCGCGGCGAATTTCAACGCCGTCAGCACCAGCTTCAGCAATAATAGGCAGCATGGCAGCTTGCCCGCCTGCTGCATGCACCTGGTCGTAACCGTAAGCAGCGGTGACCACCATAATTTTTCTTTTCATGGAAACTCCAAATCGTGCGTTCTTGCTATAACGCTAGATGGAACCGGTTCCAAAGAAAAGACTATGATGCCGAATTTATGATCACCATCACGAAGGAAATTTAACGGGCGGTAGACCCGCGAACGATCAGCTCACCGGAGAAAACCTGTTCCTGAACAGCATCCGATTTACCATCGATCCGGCGTACAACCTGCTCGACGGCGGTATAGCCAATCTGCCAGGTGGGCTGCTTCAGGGTGGTGATGCCGACGCCAGCCAGTTCGGCCCATTCCAGTTCGTCAAAACCGAGCAGGCCGATGTCGCTGCCCCAGTTGAGGCCAATACGCTTCAGCGAGCGGGCCACCTGCAGCGTGAGCGCGCCGTTGGCAGAGATAACGGCCTTACGCATTCCGCGATGCTGCTGATGAAACTGACGCAGCGTGTCATCCAGTTGCGTATTTTCCGCCAGCGAAACCTCGGCATTTTCGGCGATAACGCCGGGATATCGCGCCAGCGTGGCGCGAAAAGCAGTCAGACGTTCGCGTCGGGTGTTAACCATCCCCAACGGCTCGCTGAGGAACAGAATAGCTTCGAAGCCTTGTTCAATCAGGTGCTCAGTGGCAGCTGTCGCCGCCTGGGTGTTATCCAGACCGACCATATCACAGGCGAAATCCGGAATTTTACGATCAATCAACACCATCGGTAGTGCAGACTGTTGCAGGCGGTTCAGCCCTTCTTCGCGCATGCCGACGGCATTCACCACAATCCCCTCAACCTGATAGCTACGCAGCAGATCGAGATAATGCAGCTCCTGGTCCACTTCGTTGTTGGTATTACAGACCAGCGGGGTAAAGCCTTTTTCGCGACAGGCAGCTTCGATACCGCTTAACACGTTAACGGAGTAGGGGTTGGTAATGTCGGCGATAATCAGGCCTATCAGGCGGGTACGGCCATGCTTCAGGCCTCGTGCCATCAGGCTGGGGCGATAGTCGAGTTCGGCAATGGCGTGTTCAATGCGGGCCAACAGCGCGTCGGAAAGCAGATGCTTCTCACCGTTGAGGTAGCGTGAAATGCTGGTCTTACCCGTTTTTGCGGCTTTCGCCACATCGCTGATGGTGGCACGTGTTGATTTGCTCATCGCTGATTTCCCTGAATTTAGTGTGAACACCTTATCGTGAAAATCAACGATGGCAAGTGCTTCATGCCGGATAAGGCGCAGCCTGTCTCCGGCACAAAACGTTACTGAATTGGACTCAACGTGATCTCTACGCGGCGGTTTTGTGCTTTACCTTCCGCGGTGCTGTTGCTGGCTATTGGATTCGCCGGGCCCATTCCACGGGTGCGGATACGGTTAGCTTCCACACCCTGAGTGATCAGGGCGCTGGCAACGGAGTCCGCACGCTGCTGTGACAGACGCATGTTCAGATCCTGGCTGCCGGTGCTGTCGGTGAAGCCCAATACGTTGACCGCGGTTTTATTGTACTCTTTCAGTACCATAGCCACGCCGGTCAGGGTGTTGGCCCCGGCAGGTTTCAGGTTGGCGCTGCTGCTGTCGAAGGTGACGTTGTTGGGCATATTCAGAATGATGTTATCGCCACTGCGCGTCACGCTCACGCCGGTTCCCTGCATTTTTTCGCGCAGTTTTGCTTCCTGCACGTCCATGTAGTAACCGATACCACCACCCACGGCGGCCCCTGCGGCTGCGCCAATCAACGCGCCTTTGCCGCGATCTTTCTTCGACGAGGAGAGCGCGCCAATGCCCGCACCCACCAGCGAACCAATGCCCGCCCCCATGCCGGATTTACCCGCTTCGCGTTCACCGGTGTAAGGGTTTGTTGTGCAGCCAGAAACCGCCAGGGCGCCGCTCACGATGGCAGCAATCACAAATACACGTTTCTTCATCTTAATTCCTTAATGACTTTTTTATTCTTTACCACAGCGACTGTGGCGGTTGATTATGACGTGTGAACATGAAGAAAATTCCAGGGAAGACTCTGAAATTTGTAAGTAACATTGAACGGCATAATAAATAAGCCGTCACATCGCATTCAGGAGCGCCATCTTGGCTAATTCACCCGCACATTACTCGGTATTAACCGCCGCCCACTGGGGACCCATTCTTGTTGAAACCGATGGCGACACGGTTTTCTCCTCGCGTGGCGCATTGCCCACTTCACAGCCCAATTCGTTGCAGACCGTGGTGCGCGATCAGGTACACAGCAAAACGCGGGTGCGTTTTCCGATGGTGCGTAAAGGCTTTCTGGCCTCGCCGGAGGCCCCACAGGGTGTGCGCGGGCAGGATGAGTTTGTCCGTGTCAGCTGGGATGAGGCGCTGAATCTGATCCATACCCAGCATAAGCGCATTCGCGACAGTTACGGTCCGTCCTCCATTTTTGCCGGTTCGTACGGTTGGCGTTCGAACGGTGTGTTACACAAGGCCGCGACCCTGCTGCAGCGGTATATGGCGCTGGCGGGTGGTTATACCGGCCATTTGGGGGATTACTCAACGGGGGCGGCGCAGGCCATCATGCCGTACGTCGTGGGCGGGAACGAAGTCTATCAGCAGCAGACCAGTTGGCCCGTCGTACTGGAGCACAGCGACGTGGTGGTGCTTTGGAGCGCGAATCCGCTCAACACCCTGAAGATTGCCTGGAACGCCTCTGATGAGCAGGGGCTCGCGTACTTTGAGGCGTTACGCAACAGCGGTAAACGCCTGATCTGCATTGATCCGATGCGATCGGAGAGCGTGGATTTCTTTGGTGACAAAATGGAGTGGGTCGCCCCGCATATGGGTACCGATGTCGCCCTGATGCTCGGCATTGCCCATACGCTGGTGGAAAACGGCTGGCAGGACGAGGCGTTTCTTGCCCGCTGTACCACCGGTTATGAACGATTTGCCGACTATCTTGTGGGGAAATCCGATGATGTCGCCAAAACGGCAGAGTGGGCTGCGGAGATTTGTGGTGTACCTGCGGCGAAAATACGTGAACTGGCAGAAATATTTCACCAAAATACCACCATGCTGATGGCCGGGTGGGGTATGCAACGTCAGCAGTATGGTGAACAAAAGCACTGGATGATCGTCACGTTGGCCGCCATGCTTGGGCAAATTGGCACGCCTGGCGGTGGTTTTGGTCTCTCTTATCATTTTGCTAACGGCGGCAATCCGACGCGTCGCGCGGCGGTGCTCGCCTCCATGCAGGGGAGCGTAAAAGGTGGCACCGATGCGGTGGATAAAATCCCGGTTGCGCGCATCGTTGAGGCTCTGGAGAACCCCGGAGGGTTCTACCAACACAACGGTATGGACCGCCATTTCCCGGACATCCGTTTTCTCTGGTGGGCGGGCGGGGCAAACTTCACCCATCATCAGGATACCAATCGTCTGATTCGCGCCTGGCAAAAGCCAGAGCTGGTGGTGATCTCCGAGTGTTTCTGGACTGCGGCGGCGAAGCATGCCGATATCGTTTTGCCCGCCACCACCTCTTTTGAGCGCAACGACCTCACCATGACCGGTGATTACAGTAACCAGCATCTGGTACCGATGAAGCAGGTTGTGCCGGCACGCGATGAGGCGCGTAATGATTTTGATGTCTTTGCTGAACTCAGCGAGCGCTGGGAGCAGGGCGGGTATGAACGGTTTACGGAAGGCAAAAGCGAGCTGGAATGGCTGGAGACCTTTTACAAGATTGCCGGGCAGCGCGGGGCCAGCCAGCAGGTGACGTTGCCGCCCTTTGCCGAGTTCTGGCAGGCCAACAGGCTTATCGAAATGCCGGAAAGTGCCGTCAACGCGCAGTTTATTCGCTTTGCTGATTTTCGCCGTGACCCGCAGGCGCATCCGCTGAAAACTGACAGCGGCAAAATCGAAATCTACTCGCAGAAGATTGCAAGTTACGGCTACGCGGATTGTGCAGGGCACCCGATGTGGCTGGCGCCGGATGAATGGTTCGGTAATGCTGAGCCCGAGCAATTACAGGTGCTGTCGGCCCATCCGGCGCACCGTTTGCACAGCCAGTTGAATTACAGCACGTTACGCGAGCAGTACGCGGTGGCGGATCGCGAGCCGGTGACCATTCACCCGCAGGATGCGAGGGCGCGGGGGATTGCCGATGGCGACACGGTCAGGGTGTGGAATCATCGCGGGCAAATTCTGGCCGGGGCGGTGGTGACGACAGGCATCAAAGCGGGCGTGATTTGTATTCACGAGGGCGCCTGGCCAGATTTGGACCTGTCCGCAGGGGGTATTTGTAAGAATGGCGCGGTGAATGTGCTGACCTGCGATCTCCCCAGCTCGAAGCTGGGGAATGGCTGCGCGGGCAACACCGCGCTGGCGTGGCTGGAAAAGTACACCGGGCCCGCACTGGCGCTTACGGCGTTTGATCCGCCTGCCAGTTCATAATCCACGTGGGGTGATGCGTCTCTTCCTGCCATGCGCTGTCTTCAATACGAAAACCCAGCGCATGGTAGAAATTCACCGCCGACTGGTTCTTCTGATAAACCTCAAGGCTGAGTAACGAAAAGCGCTGCTGGACATGCTGCACCAGCGCTTTGCCGATCCCGCTTCTGATGGCGGTAGGTTCAACAAACAGTGCGCCCAAAAAGCGCGCTTCCATCACGCTGGCAAAGCCTTTGAGCTGGCCGCTTTCCTCCCATACCCAGGTTTGTGCTGCGGGCAGGTAGACATCGCGTACGATGGGTTCACTCTCACGCCAGTAGCGTTCTTCAATAAACGGATGAGCATAAATCGTGCTATCCATCCACAGCGCCAGAATCGGCGCCAGATCGTCAGGCGTTGATTGGCGAATCATGTTGACCCTCCGGGTAGCAAATACAGCCGGTGACATGGTCGTTGACCAGCCCGCATGCCTGCATAAAGGAGTAACAGATGGTGGTGCCGACAAACTTAAAGCCGCGCTTTTTTAACGCTTTTGAGAGCGCGTCAGACGCAGGGGTTGAGGTGGGGATGTCGCTCAGGCTGGCGGCGCGCGTCAGCTGCGGTTGATGATCAACGAACGACCAGACAAACTCGCTAAACGGTTCGCCGTTTTTCGCCATCGCCAGGTAGGCGCGTGCGTTGCCGATAATGGCCTGAATTTTCCCTCGATGACGAATAATACCGGCATCCAGCACCAGCCTTTCGACATCATCTTCGGTCATCGCGGCAACGGCGACAGGATCGAAATGGTGGAAAGCATGACGATAGTTTTCCCGTTTCTTCAGGACGGTTATCCACGATAACCCCGCCTGCTGCCCCTCCAGACAGATCATCTCGAACAGCTTTTGACCGTCGGTTTCGGGGACACCCCACTCCTTGTCGTGATAGGCAATGTATAGTGGATCCTGACTGACCCAGCCGCAACGCTGCATATTCTTCCTCGCTGTTTTTACTGGCGTAAAAATTTCATTCGGCTCGCCTTGACGCGCCCGCTAAAAAGACAATATTTAATACAGGGCCTAATGTGCCCGATATCCTTCACACAATGACAATAATATCGCCGAATTCGGCTCTTTTCTGGAGTCGCGTTGATGATTATAAGAAACAGTAGTGGTCGCCAGAGGTTCAACCTTCTGGTGAGCGTCGTGGTCTGTGCGCTGTCTACCCATACGGCCTATGGCTGGCAACAAGAATATATCGTTGATGCTATGTCAGGTCATACGGCTGAACGTTATACATGGGACAGCGATCACCAACCACGCTATAACGACATACTTGAAGAACGCATTCGTTCCACGAAGAGCGTGGCGGGTCCGGTGGTGAACCTGGCGGACCAAACGACGCTGGATACGACCAGCGGTATGAGTATGGGCTGGAATTTCCCCGTGTCCAGACAAGTGACGACCGGCCCGATCGCAGCCCTACATTATGACGGTTCGGCAACGTCCACCTATAACGAGTTTGGCGACAGTGCGACGTCCGTCACGCAGACCGATCCGTTATGGCATGCCAGCGTCAGCACCTTAGGCTGGCGGGTTAATTCGCAGTTTGGCGATGTGCGTCCGTGGGCGCAAATCAGCTATAACCAGCAGTTTGGCGAGAATATCTGGAAGGCGCAATCGGGCCTAAGCCGGATGTCTGCGGCGAGTCAGGACGGCAACTGGCTGGATGTTACCGTGGGGGCTGATATGCTGCTCAATCCGCATATGGCGGCCTATGCTGCGCTCTCTCAGGCGGAAAATAGCACCAATAACAGTGACTATATGTACACCATGGGAGTAAGCGCTAAATTTTAACGCGAACATGCGTAAATAAAACAACTCCGTTACAAATTAGAATCAATAATCACACGCGTCTCAGTGATAGCGGGTACTCACTTGTGTGAAAAAATCCGGTCCTCTCACTTTTTGTCTCGTCATTCATTCCGCAATCCAGGCATTTCATTCCGTTCTGATGGCACTTCATGCCGTTTTCCCCTCGTCATAAATGCACTTCGGTATGGTTGTTGGCAGAGAATTTCCCATTTTGCTTATGCAGGAATACTGCCATGAAAACTTCTGATTATCAGCGTACCCGGTGGCTGACCCTGATCGGCACCATCATTACCCAATTTGCCTTAGGTTCGGTTTACACCTGGAGCCTGTTCAATGGCGCGCTTTCTTCAAAGCTGGATGCGCCGGTCAGCCAGGTGGCTTTCTCCTTTGGCCTGTTAAGCCTGGGCCTGGCGATTTCTTCTTCTGTCGCCGGGAAACTTCAGGAACGTTTTGGCGTGAAACGCGTCACCATGGCATCCGGTATCCTGCTGGGCGTGGGCTTCTTCTTAACCGCACACTCTGACAGCCTGATTATGCTGTGGCTGAGTGCGGGTGTACTGGTGGGCCTGGCGGATGGTGCGGGCTACCTGTTAACGCTGTCCAACTGCGTAAAATGGTTCCCTGAGCGTAAAGGGCTGATTTCCGCCTTTGCTATCGGCTCTTATGGCCTCGGCAGCCTGGGTTTCAAGTTTATCGACACTCATCTGCTGGAAACCGTCGGGCTGGAGAAAACCTTTGTTATCTGGGGTGCCATTGTGCTGGTGATGATCGTCTTTGGCTCTACGTTGATGAAAGATGCACCAAATCAGGAAGTAAAAACGGTGAATGGCGTGGTCGAGAACGACTACACTCTGGCGCAATCGATGCGCAAACCACAGTACTGGATGCTGGCAGTGATGTTCCTGACCGCGTGTATGAGTGGGCTGTATGTCATTGGTGTGGCAAAAGATATTGCACAAACTCTGGCGCATATGGATGTGGCGACAGCGGCCAATGCGGTGACGGTGATTTCCATCGCTAACCTGTCAGGCCGTCTGGTGCTGGGCATCCTGTCCGACAAGATTTCCCGTATTCGCGTTATCACCATTGGTCAGGTTGTTTCGCTGGTCGGTATGGCGGCGCTGTTATTCGCACCGCTGAACGAAGCGACCTTCTTCGCGGCGATTGCCTGCGTTGCCTTTAACTTTGGCGGTACGATTACCGTATTCCCGTCCTTGGTCAGTGAGTTCTTTGGCCTGAATAATCTGGCTAAAAACTATGGGGTTATCTATCTGGGCTTCGGGATTGGCAGCATCTGTGGGTCCATCATCGCTTCCCTGTTTGGCGGTTTTTACGTGACCTTCTGTGTCATCTTCGCGCTGTTAATCATCTCGCTGGCGCTGTCTACCACCATTCGTCAGCCTCAGCGTAGCGTATTTACCGAGGCGCACGCCTGATTCTATTAGTGGTGTCATTAATACCTGGCGCATATATTTACAAAAATATATGCGCCATTTTCATTCTCTATAAGCACTTTTGCGTTTACCTGTGGTCTACTTACTCGCGCCCGTAGACATTTCAAACTCTGCCGTTGTCGCATCTTTCACCTGCCCGGTCTAACTGACTGTAAGTAGGGTTTTTTATCCCGTTTTCCAGGTTTTATTGATGAGATATATTAAGTCGATGACGCAGCAGAAGCTCAGTCTCTTGCTGGCAATCTATATCGGTCTGTTTATGAACTCCGCTGTATTTTACCGTCGTTTTAGCGGATATGCGTACGAGTTCACCGTCTGGAAAGGAATCTCTGCGGTTGTTGAATTAGCCGGCGCGGTGCTGGCAACCTTCTTTTTACTTCGTCTTCTCTCTTTATTTGGCCGACGCGCCTGGCGTGTACTGGCGACCTTTGTGGTGCTGTGTTCCGCAGGTGCCAGCTATTATATGACCTTCCTGAACGTGGTGATCGGTTACGGCATTATTGCCTCGGTTATGACCACCGATATTGATTTATCGAAGGAAGTTGTGGGCTGGCATTTTATTGCGTGGCTGGTTTCGGTCAGTATTTTGCCGTTGCTCTTAATCTGGAATAACCGCTGTCGCTACACCCTGATAAAACAGCTGCGCACGCCAGGTATGAGATTTCGCAATGTGGCGGTCGTTTTGCTGGCGGGGATCATGGTATGGGCGCCGATTCGTCTGCTCAGCATGCAGCAGAGATCCGTCGAGCGTGAAACCGGCATCGATTTACCCAGCTACGGCGGCGTCGTGGCAAACTCCTATCTGCCGTCAAACTGGCTCTCCGCGTTAGGGCTGTATGCCTGGGCGCAGGTTGATGAGTCCTCAGACAACAAATCGCTGATGAACCCGGCGAAAAAATTCACTTATGTTGCCCCCAAGAATCTCGATGACACCTACGTGGTGTTTATTATTGGTGAGACCACGCGCTGGGATCATATGGGGATTTTTGGCTACGAGCGAAATACCACACCAAGGCTGGCTCAGGAGAAAAACCTGGCGGCATTCCGTGGGTATTCATGTGATACCGCGACCAAGTTGTCGCTGCGCTGCATGTTTGTACGTCAAGGTGGTGCGGAAGAAAACCCACAGCGGACGCTGAAAGAACAAAACGTTTTTTCCGTACTCGGTCAGTTAGGGTTTAAAACAGACCTTTACGCGATGCAAAGCGAGATGTGGTTCTACAGTAATACCATGGCGGAAAACATCGCCTATCGTGAACAAATTGGCGCAGAGCCGCGTAACCGTGGCAAAACGGTTGACGATATGCTGCTGATTACCGAAATGCAGCAATCCTTAAAGCAGAATGACAGCGGTAAGCGCCTGATTATTCTGCATACCAAAGGTTCACACTTTAACTACACGCAGCGCTACACTCGCGAGTATGCACAGTGGAAGCCTGAGTGTGTGGATGTCGATAGCGGCTGTTCGAAAGAACAGATGATTAACTCTTTCGACAATTCGGTGACCTATGTCGATCACTTTATTACCAAAGTGTTTGATCAACTGCGCGATAAGAAAGCGATAGTGTTCTATGCCGCCGATCACGGTGAGTCTATTAACGAACGTGAGCACCTGCACGGTACGCCGCGTAAAATGGCGCCGCCAGAGCAGTTCCGCGTGCCGATGATGGTGTGGATGTCGGATAAGTATCTGGAAGACCCCGATCATGCGAAGGCGTTTGCTCACCTGAAGCAAGAGGCGGATATGAAGGTCCCGCGCCGTCATGTGGAACTGTATGACACCATTTTGGGTTGTCTCGGTTATACCTCGCCAAACGGCGGTATAAATGAGAACAATAACTGGTGCAACGTTCCGGGCGGGCAGAAAGTCGCGGCGCAGTAACCGGCCTGCTGACTTTCTCGCCGATCGAATGGCATTTTGACACGAAGGGATTGACGGGCGCGCACCTGAGCAGTAAGATGCGCCCGCATTCGGTGATTGGCGCAGCCTGGTAGCGCACTTCGTTCGGGACGAAGGGGTCGGAGGTTCGAATCCTCTATCACCGACCAAATTCAAAGCCCTGCTCAACGAGCAGGGCTTTTTGCATTTGAAGCCGAGAGGATGAGAACCTCCGGGGGCAAGAGGTTCGACTCGAGCGGTAGCGAGAGACATTTGAAGCCGAGAGGATTTGTAGGCCTGATAAGCGCAGCGCCATCAGGCAATTAAAGCGCGTGGGAGTCTGCATCGCCGGATGGCGGCGCAGACGCCTTATCCGGCCTACGGGCTGCTTCCCCGTTTCATCTTCATTTCGCCTGCAAAAATTGTGTACCACTTCCCACTGTCTGTTAACGATTCTGTGACATATTCCATTGTCTTTTTTTATATTTGCTTGAATCTTTTTTTGCGTTACTTATGGCTGAACCTAGCATTTTCCGCTGTGCGCTTTAACGTTCATGGTATTAATCGCTCAGATATGCAGCATTCATTAAGAAATTTTTCACATTTTGCATAAATGTTAATCACTAAACGTTGCTAAATATGAAGATATTTATTCTGGTATAGGCCGCGTAGCACAAATTTCCCTGCTGAAAATGCCCCTCTGCACTTTTTTTAATCTTTGTTTGCGAATTCTCACCGTTGGCGTAAATCACGGTTACCTGTATTGACGTTTTCACATTCTGTTGACAGATTGTAGGGCATGAGGGGCATTTCATGGAGAATCCGCACTGCAACTCAGTCGCTTATGTGAACGGAATCCCCATCCTCTTAACGCCGACCCGGCCGGGTAAAAAACAAAAAAGGCCAGGCGGTGCAAACCCACTGCAAAGGGTAAAACAACAAACATCACATTTGGAGCAGAAGAATGAGTATTTCCTTGAAGAAGTCAGGGATGCTGAAGCTTGGTCTGAGCCTGGTGGCTATGACCGTCGCAGCAAGCGTACAGGCTAAAACTCTGGTTTATTGTTCAGAAGGATCTCCTGAAGGCTTTAACCCACAGCTTTTCACTTCTGGCACAACCTATGATGCCAGCTCAGTACCGATCTATAACCGCCTGGTTGAGTTCAAAACCGGTACGACTGAAGTGATCCCGGGCTTGGCTGAGAAGTGGGAAATCAGCGAAGACGGTAAAACCTATACCTTCCACCTGCGTCAGGGCGTGAAGTGGCAGGACAATAAAGAATTTAAACCGACGCGTACCTTCAACGCTGATGACGTGGTGTTCTCTTTTGACCGCCAGAAAAACGCCCAGAACCCGTACCATAAAGTCTCTGGTGGTAGCTATGAGTACTTCGAAGGGATGGGCTTGCCGGATCTGATCAGTGAAGTGAAGAAAGTCGACGATAACACAGTCCAGTTCGTACTGACCCGCCCGGAAGCACCGTTCCTGGCAGATCTGGCGATGGACTTCGCGTCTATTCTTTCCAAAGAATATGCCGACAACATGCTGAAAGCCGGCTCCCCGGAGAAAGTGGATCTGAACCCAATCGGTACCGGTCCGTTCCAGATGCAGCAGTACCAGAAAGACTCGCGCATTCTGTATAAAGCGTTCGAAGGTTACTGGGGCACCAAGCCGAAGATCGATCGTCTGGTCTTCTCCATCACCCCTGACGCATCCGTGCGTTACGCCAAGCTGCAGAAGAATGAGTGCCAGGTGATGCCGTACCCGAACCCGGCTGATATCGCGCGCATGAAGCAGGATAAAAACCTCAACCTGCTGGAGCAGGCGGGCCTGAACGTGGGTTACCTGTCTTTCAACACCGAGAAAAAACCGTTTGATGACGTGAAAGTGCGTCAGGCGCTGACCTACGCGGTGAACAAAGAAGCGATCATCAAAGCGGTATATCAGGGCGCAGGCGTTGCAGCCAAGAACCTGATCCCGCCAACCATGTGGGGCTATAACGACGACGTTAAAGACTACAGCTACGATCCGGAAAAAGCCAAAGCGCTGCTGAAAGAAGCGGGCCAGGATAAAGGCTTCACCGTTGAACTGTGGGCGATGCCGGTACAGCGTCCGTACAACCCGAACGCACGCCGTATGGCTGAAATGATCCAGGCGGACTGGGCGAAAATTGGCGTCCAGGCCAAAATCGTCACCTACGAGTGGGGCGAGTACCTCAAGCGTGCCAAGTCTGGTGAGCACCAGGCGGTGATGATGGGCTGGACCGGGGACAATGGGGATCCGGATAACTTCTTCGCCACCCTGTTCAGCTGTGCGGCAGCGAAAGACGGCTCCAACTACTCTCGCTGGTGCTACAAGCCGTTTGAAGATCTGATTCAACCAGCCCGCGCGACCGACGACCACAACAAGCGTGTTGAACTCTACAAACAAGCTCAGGTAGTGATGCATGACCAGGCGCCTGCGCTGATCATTGCTCACTCCACCGTGTATGAGCCAGTGCGTAAAGAAGTCAAAGGCTATGTGGTTGATCCATTAGGCAAACACCACTTCGAAAACGTCTCTATCGAATAATTAAAACTCAGGGGTGTTCATGCACCCCATGCCTGGCGGCGCTACGCTTGCGCAGGCCTACGAGAGTAGGCCGGATAAGCGTAGCGCCATCCGGCGTAGTGCTTTACCCACAGTTGTTTATGCGTGGGATAAGATTTGTGAGCAATACAGATTCACGGTTCCAGGCCGTGCGTCATTAGAGAGAATCCGGGTTATGTTGCAGTTCATTCTCCGACGTTTGGGACTCGTCATCCCTACGTTTATCGGTATCACTCTTCTCACTTTTGCCTTCGTCCATATGATCCCCGGCGATCCGGTAATGATCATGGCGGGTGAGCGTGGGATCTCCCCTGAGCGTCATGCTCAACTGCTGGCTGAACTCGGTCTGGATAAACCGATGTGGCAGCAGTACCTCCATTACATTTGGGGGGTTATGCATGGTGACTTAGGCATTTCGTTAAAAAGCCGCTTGCCGGTGTGGGAAGAGTTCGTGCCGCGCTTTAAAGCGACGCTGGAACTCGGTGTCTGCGCCATGATGTTTGCCACCGCGGTAGGCATTCCCGTTGGTGTACTCGCCGCGGTTAAGCGTGGTTCCATTTTTGATCACACCGCTGTGGGTCTGGCACTGACCGGTTACTCCATGCCTATCTTTTGGTGGGGCATGATGCTGATCATGCTGGTTTCCGTGCAGTGGAACCTGACGCCGGTTTCCGGGCGGGTGAGCGACATGGTGTTCCTTGATGACTCCAACCCGCTGACCGGGTTTATGCTGATCGACACCGCCATCTGGGGTGAAGAGGGTAACTTCATTGATGCCGTGGCGCATATGATCCTGCCTGCGATGGTGCTGGGCACCATTCCTCTGGCCGTTATCGTGCGTATGACCCGTTCGTCAATGCTGGAAGTGCTGGGCGAAGATTACATTCGTACCGCGCGCGCCAAGGGGCTGACGCGGATGCGCGTGATCGTCATTCATGCTCTGCGCAACGCCATGCTGCCCGTGGTGACCGTTATCGGTCTGCAGGTCGGTACGCTGCTGGCTGGGGCTATTCTGACCGAAACCATTTTCTCGTGGCCGGGTCTGGGGCGCTGGCTGATTGATGCGCTGCAACGCCGTGATTATCCGGTAGTGCAGGGCGGTGTATTACTGGTAGCGACGATGATTATTCTCGTCAACCTGCTGGTAGACCTGCTGTACGGCGTGGTGAACCCGCGTATTCGGCATAAGAAGTAAGGGGCCATCATGTCACAGGTTACTGAAAATAAAGTTATTGCTGCACCGGTGCCGATGACCCCGTTGCAGGAGTTCTGGCACTATTTTAAACGCAACAAAGGTGCGGTCGTTGGCCTCGTTTATGTGGTCATCGTGCTGTTTATTGCAATTTTCGCCAACTGGATTGCGCCCTATAATCCGGCGGAACAGTTTCGAGATACGCTGCTGGCACCTCCTGCGTGGCAGGAAGGCGGCTCGTGGGCGCATCTGTTTGGTACTGACGACGTAGGGCGCGATGTGCTGTCGCGCTTGATGTACGGTGCACGCCTGTCGCTGCTGGTCGGCTGTCTGGTGGTGGTGCTCTCGCTGCTGATGGGCGTGATTCTCGGGCTGGTGGCCGGTTATTTCGGCGGCATCGTTGATAACGTCATCATGCGAGTGGTCGATATCATGCTGGCACTGCCGAGCCTGTTGCTGGCTTTGGTGCTGGTGGCGGTATTTGGCCCATCGATAGGTAATGCGGCGCTGGCACTGACGTTCGTGGCGCTGCCGCACTATGTGCGTCTGACACGTGCCGCCGTGCTGGTGGAAGTGAACCGCGACTACGTCACCGCCTCTCGCGTGGCGGGTGCCGGTGCGATGCGCCAGATGTTCGTCAATATTCTTCCTAACTGTCTTGCGCCGCTGATTGTTCAGGCGTCGCTCGGCTTCTCTAACGCCATTCTCGATATGGCCGCGCTTGGCTTCCTGGGCATGGGCGCGCAGCCGCCAACACCGGAATGGGGCACTATGCTCTCCGACGTGTTGCAGTTCGCGCAAAGTGCCTGGTGGGTCGTGACCTTCCCGGGTCTGGCGATCCTGCTGACGGTGCTGGCATTTAACCTGATGGGTGACGGTCTGCGTGACGCGCTCGATCCCAAACTGAAGCAGTAAGAGGTTCGAGATGGCGTTATTAAATGTAGACAAATTATCTGTACATTTCGGCGACGTTGGCGCCGAATTCCGTGCCGTAGACCGCATCAGCTACAGTGTGAACCAGGGCGAAGTGGTGGGGATTGTCGGGGAATCCGGCTCCGGTAAGTCCGTCAGTTCACTGGCGATTATGGGGCTGATTGACTACCCCGGCCGCGTGATGGCGGAAAGCCTTGAGTTTAACGGCCGCGACCTGAAACGCATCTCTGAAAAAGAGCGTCGCCAGCTGGTGGGTGCTGAAGTGGCGATGATTTTCCAGGACCCAATGACCAGCCTCAACCCGTGCTACACCGTCGGCTACCAGATTATGGAAGCCATTAAGGTGCATCAGGGTGGCAACAAGAAAACCCGTATTCAGCGGGCGATTGACCTGCTGACGCTGGTGGGCATTCCTGACCCGGCTTCACGTCTTGATGTGTATCCGCACCAGTTGTCTGGAGGCATGAGTCAGCGCGTGATGATCGCCATGGCGATTGCCTGTCGTCCGAAACTGCTGATTGCCGATGAACCGACAACCGCGCTGGACGTGACTATTCAGGCCCAGATCATCGAACTGCTGCTGGAGCTTCAGCAGAAAGAAAATATGGCGCTGGTATTGATTACTCATGACCTGGCGCTGGTGGCAGAAGCGGCACACAAAATCATCGTTATGTATGCCGGTCAGGTGGTGGAAACCGGGGCTGCACACGATATTTTCCGCGCGCCCCGCCATCCGTATACCCAGGCATTGCTGCGTGCGTTGCCGGAGTTTGCGCAGGATAAAGCGCGTCTGGCCTCGTTGCCGGGCGTGGTGCCGGGTAAATACGACCGCCCGAACGGTTGTCTGTTGAACCCGCGCTGTCCGTATGCCACGGACAAATGCCGTAGCGTAGAGCCGGAGCTGAACATACTGGGCGAAGGTCGCCAGTCGAAATGCCACTACCCACTCGATGATGCCGGGAGGCCCACACTATGAGTACGCACGAGGCCACCTCGCAACAGCCATTGTTGCAGGCAATTGACCTGAAAAAACACTATCCGGTGAAGAAGGGGATGTTCGCCCCGGAGCGCCTGGTTAAAGCGCTGGACGGCGTGTCATTTACCTTAGAGCGTGGCAAAACGCTGGCGGTGGTTGGCGAGTCGGGCTGCGGGAAATCAACGCTGGGTCGCCTGCTGACGATGATTGAAGTTCCGACCGGCGGAGAGCTGTATTACCAGGGGCAGGATCTGCTCAAGCATGACCCGCAGGCGCAGAAGCTGCGTCGGCAGAAAATCCAGATTGTGTTCCAGAACCCGTATGGCTCGCTGAACCCGCGTAAGAAAGTGGGGCAGATTCTGGAGGAGCCGCTGCAGATCAACTCCTCGCTCAGCAAAGAGCAGCGTCGTGAAAAAGCGCTGGAGATGATGGCGAAAGTGGGCCTGAAAACCGAGCACTACGACCGCTATCCGCACATGTTCTCCGGTGGTCAGCGTCAGCGTATTGCCATCGCCCGCGGTCTGATGCTTGACCCGGACGTGGTGATTGCCGACGAACCGGTCTCCGCGCTGGACGTTTCCGTGCGTGCGCAGGTGCTGAACCTGATGATGGATCTGCAGCAGGATCTGGGGCTGTCCTATGTCTTTATCTCCCACGACCTGTCGGTAGTGGAACATATTGCCGATGAAGTGATGGTGATGTATTTAGGTCGCTGCGTGGAGAAAGGGACCAAAGATCAGATCTTCAACAATCCGCGCCATCCGTACACCCAGGCGCTGCTCTCTGCGACGCCGCGTCTGAACCCGGACGACCGTCGTGAGCGCATCAAGCTGACCGGCGAGCTGCCAAGCCCGCTGAATCCACCGCCGGGCTGCGCGTTCAACGCCCGCTGCCGCCGTCGTTTTGGTCCTTGTACCCAGCTACAGCCGCAGCTTAAAGATTACGGCGGTCAGCTGGTGGCGTGCTTTGCCGTAGACCAGGATGAGAATCCGCAGCAATAAGCGTGGGTTATGACCCAATAACCGGAGCCTTGTGCTCCGGTTTTTTTATATTTCGTTTTTACTTCCACAATGTGAGTCCATTGGCAGAACATTATTCCACAGCGTCTAGAATGTAGTCAGATTCTTGAGCGTCACCGAAATATCTACTTCGCAGTTGCTAACTACCTGGAGCAAATGTGGTCACGATACGCTGGGATATTAAAACAATTGATCGCCTGTCTATGGTTGAGGATGTCCTGAAGGAGTTTTCCTGCTGTGATATCAATATCATCTCAATGAAAGTGACGGCAGGCCGGATCCTGATTAAATCCTGGTGTCGTCAGTTGCAGGATATTTCCTGCGTGCAATCCAGCTTAAGTCAGCGTGCCGATATTATTAACGTTGCTTACTTTTGCGAAGAGATAAGCGAACTGTCGATGCCCGAAGTGGAACGCCCACGCTATTTTTCAGACATTATTTGCAGCAGCCAGAGCATGCAGGCACTGATCGAAAAAGCGATCAGAATTGCGGACAGCAAGTATACCGTCCTGATCCGCGGTGAAACCGGCACCGGTAAAGAGCTGCTGGCCCGAGCGATTCATAACTCTGGCCAGCGTAGCTTTTATCCATTTATTCCGGTTAACTGCTCTGCATTACCCGAGTCGCTGATGGAGAGTGAATTCTTCGGATACGAAAAAGGCGCCTTCAGCGGTGCGGACGGTAAAGGCAAAAAAGGGCTGTTTGAAATGGCGGATAAAGGCACCCTTTTCCTGGATGAATTTGGTGAGATGCCGCTGAATTTACAGGCCAAATTACTGCGAGTACTGCAAGATGGCGGGATCCGCCGCGTGGGCGGGGCGCAGATTATTCCGGTTAACGTGCGTATTATTGTGGCGACCAACGCCAATCTGGAAGAGATGGTCGAACAACGCCTGTTGCGCGCCGACCTGTATTATCGAATTAACGTCCTCTCCCTGACTATTCCTCCGTTGCGGGAACGCCCGCAGGATCTCAGCCTGCTGATCCGCCATTTTGTGCAGAAATACGCGAAAGAATTTCAGCGCCGGTTAATTTTGGATAAAGGCTGCTTTGATGCGATGCATCATCATGGTTGGCCGGGGAACGTGCGCGAACTGGAAAACACCATTATTCGTCTGATGTTGATGGCAGAATCTGATGTGATTACCCGAGAGGATTTGGATATCGCGAGTATAACCTCAGTTAATCAGGCCCGCGGCGGACAGCCTTTTAAACAGCAGGTTCAGTGCGCTGAGCGTCAGTTGATAGAGCAGATGGTGGATGAGAATGTTTCATCGCGGCATATTGCCAAAGCGTTGGGGGTGTCGCATACCACGGTACTGAATAAAATCCGTAGCTATCAGCTGGAGAGCGTGGAGTAAGCGCCGTCAGGGCTGACGGCGCTGTCATCGGGTTATTTAATTTGTTATTCAATCAGCTTCAACAGCGGTGACAGGCACAGCAACATTCCGTACAGCAGGATAAGCCAGGTTTTTACCCCGCGCAGTTTTTCCAGCTGTGTGACTTTATAAATCAGGAAGAACGGAATAATGCACGAGACGATACCGTAAAGCGGGCTACCCAACTGGAAGAACACCAGTACTGATACGCGGAACGACACCCAAATCACCAGCGTGGTGACGATAAAGGCGCAAATCCCCAGCGTCAGAACCAATGGATTAATTTTCTCAATGTCGATAACACGACCCAGTACGTTAAGAATAATACCCTTCATAGCCTCATGGAATCCCAGATAAATACCGAAGAATGCTGTCAGTACGGCAAAAATATTCAACACCGTGGAGGTGATGTGAATAATTTGTCCTGGGATAACTTGAGCCGCCAGCGCCAGTGCGGAAATATTTTGTTCGAAGGCTGAGACCGCTTCTTCATGGCTAATAGAGAAGGTAAAGGAAAATGAGAAGAACAGAATGACTGCAATCAATGTAATATAACTGATGCGGTGGGTACGAATGACCATGCGCGTAGCCAACACCCGGTCTGACACCCGTTTGCGGTAGGCAATATTCATGGGGTTCAGCACCTGAATAAACACCGCCGAGAAGAAACAGAACGGGATGGTTAACAGGACATCGCGGAAGAAGACGCCTGCCTCAGGGAATGCGCTGATATTATTAAAGTTCCAGTGCGGGACCATCGCAAAGCCAAACACAATGATGATGCCAACTTTTACCACCACCATCGGGCCGGAGATTTTGAACAGCAGCTTTTCTCCGCCGGAAGCAATGGCAACCAGCACCGCAAAAATCGCGACTTTGTAGATAATTGACTGCGAAAGATCGGCATCGGTGAGTCCGAAGGTTTTGATATAGGACGCACTGTCAAAAACAACCGATAATGAATAAATAAAGATGCCGTGGATAATCATCAGAAAATAGATGACGCCAAGAAATACGCCCCAGTTCTTACCTAAATAATGACTAATAATATCGGTGTAGTCATTACAGGTTTCACTTTCAGAGAGCGTTTTTAAATAAATATCCTGCACAATATAGGTGGCGGGATAAGCAATAATAAAGGCGACAATAAATACCCAAATACCGGTTAAACCAATTTGTACCGGCATCAGCACCGTTCCGGCGCCAATTGCCATGCCGATACAGAGTAATACCCAACCAAAATCGTATTTTGTAAAAGGTAGCTTTGTTGAGAAGGATGCGGCGGTTGCTGTAGTGTTGCTTAATTGTAATGTGTTGTCCTGCATAGAACCCCCTGCCGAAAATACACGCTCTCCCCCCGAAAAGGAATTACGTGTATAGCCAGGCTGTTGTGCCTTGATTCTCAACGGCCTGAACCGATCTGCATCGGTTCAGGCCGTAATAGTCAGAATGTTGCCTTTCTGATGGCGTGTTCAAGGTCGTTAATAATATCTTCTGGATCTTCAAGACCAACAGAAAGACGGATAAGTCCGTCGGTAATACCTGCTTTAAGCCGTTCCTCTGGCGCAACGGGCGAATGTGTCATAGACGCTGGGTGCTGAATGAGGGTTTCGGTGTCACCGAGACTGACCGCGAGGAGGCACAATTCTACAGAATTGATCATCCGTCTGCCAGCCTCGAGGCCGCCGGCGATTTCGAAGCTGATAATTCCTCCCGGCAGGCTCATCTGACGTTTACCCAGCTCATACTGCGGATGTGAAGGCAAGCCAGGGTAATACACGCGGGTAATGGCCGGATGCCCTTCCAGGAAGCGGGCAATTTTTAACGCGTTTTCACAATGGCGCTCCATTCGGATGCCCAGCGTTTTCACGCCGCGCAGCGTCAGCCAGGCGTTAAACGGACTCATGCAGCCGCCGGTGATATCTTTCAGCCCGACGAATCGTGCCTGGTCGATAAATTCCTGCTTGCCAACAATCACACCGCCAATCACGTCCCCGTGGCCGTTGATGTACTTGGTCACGCTGTGCACCACGATGTCGGCACCTAACAGCAGAGGTTGCTGGCAGTAGGGTGACATAAAGGTGTTATCCACGACCAGCAATGCGCCTTGCTGATGGGCGATCCCGGCGACCGTTTCAATATCAACCAGCGAGAGCGTTGGGTTTGCTGGTGTTTCGATATACACCACTTTGGTTTCCGGGCGCATGGCCGCGCGGATTTCTTCCGGCTTGGCGGCGTCGACGAAGCTGACGTTAATGCCGAACTTCGGCAGGCTGTGTGACAGAAAAGCGTGAGTGCAGCCGTAAATGGCACTGGCGGAAACGATATGGTCGCCCTGCTGGCACAGGGTCAGCAACGAGGTGGTGATGGCTGAAATACCGGATGCAGTTGCCAGCGCGGCATCGCCTCTTTCCAGCACAGCCAGCTTTTTCTCCAGCGCGTCGGTGGTGGGGTTTCCAAGGCGCGTATAGATGTAGCCGGGTTCTTCAAGCGCAAAGCGGGCGGCGCCCTGTTCGGCACTGTCAAAAACGAAGGTTGACGTCTGGAAAATAGGCGTACTGAGCGCGCCAGTGGAAGGGTCGGGTTGTTGGCCCGCATGAACGATCTGGGTATTGAATCCGTAAGCACGACAGTCAGACATGATATCTCCTTTGATTCGGAACAGAACAGCTCACAGTCAAATAGCAATCGCTGTGCCAGAACATGAATTTATAGATATCAATGTGTTAGTAATTTAATCATTTGAGATGCCGTCAGGAAAGTTGCCAGCTGGCAAATAACTTTCCAGTTACGGCGAGATAAACGTGAATGCGAGGCTTCACGCAGACGGGGTACTGGCGAAGTGGTTGGGGTGATGTGTTACCGCAGAATCATCGATAAGCCGGGCTTGTCCGGTGAGGCGTAATCTTGCGGCCTTTTTCGCCTTTCTGTCGGTAAACTTCCACGCCAGGCGTCAAACCTGCGGCGAAAATACACGATGGGAACTTTTCAGATAGCGCCTCTCTTAATAACGCTATGATCGGGTATACTCTGACGGCAGTTTTATTTATCCATGGAGAGTCAGTTTGCGTGTCAGTCGCTCGTTAACAATTAAGCAGATGGCGATGGTTGCGGCCGTAGTCATGGTGTTTGTTTTTATTTTTTGCACCGTTTTGCTGTTTCATTTGGTACAGCAGAACCGCTATAACACGGCTACGCAACTGGAAAGTATCGCCCGCTCTGTACGTGAGCCCCTGTCGGCCACCATTCTGAAAGGGGATATCCCCGAAGCGGAGACGATTTTACGGCGAATTCAGCCCGCGGGCGTGGTTAGCCGCGCCGATGTGGTACTGCCGAATCAGTTTCAGGCTTTGCGGATGAGCTTTATTCCCGAACGTTCGGTCCCGGTAACGGTGACGCGTCTGTTCGAACTGCCGGTGCAGATCTCGCTGCCGGTCTATTCTCTGGAGCGTTCTGCCAACCCACAGCCGCTGGCCTATTTGGTGCTGCAGGCAGATTCGTACCGTATGTACAAATTCGTGATGAGCACGCTCTCAACGTTAGTGACCATTTACTTACTTTTATCCCTGGTCCTGACGGTGGCGATCTCCTGGTGTATTAACCGCTTGATTGTGCATCCGTTACGTAAAATAGCCCGAGAACTGAATGAGATCCCTCAGCAGGCGTTAATGGGCTACCAACTGGCGTTGCCGCGCCTGCATCAGGATGATGAGATTGGCATGCTGGTGCGCAGCTACAACCTGAACCAGCAGTTGGTACAGCGCCGCAGCGAAGAGTTGAGCGACTATTCGATGCGTTTTCCGGTCTCCGAACTGCCCAACAAAACGTTTTTAATGGGACTGCTGGAGCAGGTTGTATCCCGTAAGCAGACCACAGCACTGATGATTGTCACCTGCGAAACGTTGCGGGATACCGCAGGCGTGCTGAGCGAAACTCAGCGGGAAATCCTGCTGCTGACGGTTGTCGAAAAACTCAAGTCGGTACTGGCGCCCAGAATGGTGCTTACCCAGGTCAGTGGCTACGATTTTGCCATTATTGCGCATGGTGTGAAGGAACCCTGGCATGCCATCACATTAGGTCAGCAAGTACTCACTATCATTAATGAGCGTTTGCCTATCCACGGCATCCAACTGCGCCCCAACTGCAATATTGGGGTCGCGATGTTTTATGGCGACTTAACCGCAGAGCAGCTTTACAGCCGTGCGCTCTCTGCGGCACTCACCTCACGCCGGAAGGGTAAAAACCAGATTCAGTTCTTTGACCCGCAGCAAATGGAAGAAGCTCAGCAGCGTTTGACGGAAGAGAACGACATTCTTACCGCGCTGGACAACCAGCACTTTGCGCTGTGGATGCAGCCGCAGGTAGAAATTGCCAGCGGCAAAATACTGAGTGCGGAAGCGCTGTTACGGATGCAGCAGCCGGATGGAAGCTGGGAACTGCCGGAAGGGTTAATCGACAGGATTGAATCCTGTGGTCTGATGGTAACTGTCGGGTACTGGGTGCTGGAAGAGTCCTGCCGCCAGCTTGCTGCCTGGCAGGAGCGCGGTTTGATGCTTCCACTATCGGTCAATCTTTCTGCACTGCAGTTAATGCACCCGAATATGGTGTCAGACCTGCTGGAACTACTAAACCGGTATCGTGTGAAGCCCGGCACGCTGATTCTCGAAGTGACCGAAAGCCGACATATCGATGATCCCAACGCGGCCGTTGCCATTTTGCGCCCGCTGCGTAATGCAGGTGTGCGTATCGCGTTGGATGACTTTGGTATGGGCTACGCCGGTTTACGCCAGCTACAGCATATGAAGTCGCTGCCGGTGGATGTGCTCAAAATCGATAAGATGTTTGTCGACGGCGTGCCTGAGGATTGCAGCATGATCACGGCGATTATTCAGCTGGCGCACAGCCTCGATTTACAGATGATTGCCGAAGGTGTCGAAACCGAAGCCCAACGCGCGTGGTTAGAGCAGGCGGGTGTGGAAGTGGCGCAGGGATTCTTATTTGCCCGTCCAGTTCCGGCAGATATCTTCGAAGAACGTTATTTAACGCAGTAATGGGCTGATTACAAAACTTAAAAAAGGGTGCGCTTGTGCGAGTCAGCTCAAAATTTTTAACATTTTTGTATCAATTATGATCTTTGTACATTTCTGTCATGTTGTGTGGGTGTTACTTTAGGGCCGCAGGTTAAATAAAACCTTACAAGACCTGTGGTTTTTACTTTAAGGACACCCTATGAAAACCTCAATATTCAAAAGCCTTTACTTTCAGGTCCTGACAGCGATTGCCATCGGTATTCTCCTTGGCCATTACTACCCTGAATTGGGCGCCCAAATGAAACCGCTTGGCGACGCGTTCGTTAAGCTCATTAAGATGGTCATCGCTCCCGTCATCTTCTGTACTGTCGTTACCGGCATTGCAGGCATGGAAAGTATGAAAGCAGTTGGCCGCACGGGTGCGGTTGCACTGCTTTATTTTGAAGTAGTCAGTACGATTGCGCTGATCATCGGTCTTATCATTGTCAACGTGGTGCAACCCGGTGCCGGGATGAACGTTGATCCGGCCACGCTGGATGCCAAAGCTGTCGCGATTTACGCTGAGCAGGCAAAAGACCAGGGGATTGTGGGCTTCCTGATGGATATTATCCCAGGTAGCGTCATTGGCGCGTTCGCCAGCGGCAACATCCTGCAGGTATTGCTGTTCGCGGTGATGTTTGGTTTCGCGCTGCACCGTCTGGGCAGCAAAGGCCAAATGATTTTCAACGTGATTGAAAGCTTCTCGCAGGTCATTTTCGGCATCATCAATATGATCATGCGCCTGGCGCCAATCGGTGCTTTCGGGGCCATGGCCTTTACCATCGGTAAATATGGCGTCGGTACGCTGGTACAGCTGGGGCAGTTGATT
The DNA here is from genome assembly GCF_005280825.1 of Citrobacter sp. wls829. Taxonomy (NCBI): domain Bacteria; kingdom Pseudomonadati; phylum Pseudomonadota; class Gammaproteobacteria; order Enterobacterales; family Enterobacteriaceae; genus Citrobacter; species Citrobacter sp. wls829. Next base: position 32,497 of record NZ_SZWP01000055.1, on the reverse strand, counting down.
ATCTGCTTCTACATCACCTGTATTCTGTTTGTGGTGGTGGTGCTGGGGTCTATTGCTCGTGCAACCGGCTTTAGCATCTTCAAGTTCATCCGCTATATCCGTGAAGAATTGCTGATCGTTCTGGGGACATCATCTTCCGAGTCCGCGCTGCCGCGTATGCTTGATAAGATGGAAAAACTGGGCTGTCGGAAGTCGGTGGTCGGGCTGGTTATCCCTACCGGTTATTCGTTTAACCTTGATGGGACCTCGATCTATCTGACGATGGCGGCGGTGTTTATCGCTCAGGCCACGAACAGTCATATGGATATCTTCCATCAGATAACCTTGTTGGTGGTGCTGCTGCTCTCCTCGAAAGGGGCTGCGGGTGTCACCGGAAGTGGCTTCATTGTCCTGGCGGCGACGATCTCCGCTGTGGGCCATTTACCGATTGCCGGTCTGGCGTTGATTCTCGGTATTGACCGCTTTATGTCTGAAGCCCGTGCGCTGACCAACCTGATTGGTAACGGTGTGGCCACGGTCGTTGTGGCTAAGTGGGTGAAAGAATTGGATACCAAAAAGCTGGATGACACGCTGAATAACCGTGCGCAGGATGGCAAAACGCACGATTTATCCTCTTAATCTCGTCACTTCTGCCCGTAGTCCCTTGTAGGGCTACGGGCTCCTGCGCATAATTACCCCCTGTACCTGAAGCCGTCGATCCGATGGCTTCGGGATTTTTTCACTTCTTCCGTGACATTTTTATGTTTTCGCGGTCTAACACGAAGTGTTTTAACGTCATATTCAGAGAGTCCTGTTCAGGGCTGTCTTTTTATTACCAGGATTGTTGATCAGGGGTTCACATGCAGGGCACAAAAATTCGACTTTTAGCGGGCAGCTTGCTGATGATGGCCTCTGCCGGCTATGTGCAGGCAGATGCGCTCCAGCCTGACCCGGCGTGGCAACAGGGTACGCTGGCAAACGGTTTACAGTGGCAAGTATTAGCCACCCCCCAGCGCCCCAGCGACCGTATCGAGGTTCGCCTGCTGGTTAATACCGGTTCACTCACCGAAAATACACAACAGAGTGGTTTCAGCCATGCGATCCCGCGTATCGCGCTGACGCAAAGCGGTGGCCTTGATGCCACGCAAGCCCGTTCACTGTGGCAGCAGGGGTTCGATCCCAAGCGTCCAATGCCGCCTGTTATCGTTTCCTATGATTCCACACTGTATAACCTCAGCTTGCCCAACAGCCGTAACGACCTGCTGAAAGAGTCGCTCTCTTATCTGGCGACTATCTCCGGCAAACTGACCATCACGCCAGAAACCATCAACCATGCGCTGAGTAGCGAAGATATGGTGACAACCTGGCCGGTGGACACCAAAGAAGGCTGGTGGCGCTACCGACTGAAAGGATCAACGCTGCTGGGACACGATCCTGCCGATCCGCTGAAAACCCCGGTCGATGCTGAGAAAATCCAGTCGTTCTACCAGAAATGGTATACCCCGGATGCCATGACGCTGATTATCGTCGGCAACGTTGACGCACGTAACGTGGCAGAGCAAATCAACAAAACCTTCGGCGAATTAAAAGGTAAACGTGAGACTCCGGCACCGGTGCCGACACTTTCTCCGCTACGCGCTGAAGCGGTGAGCATTATGACCGATGCGGTACGCCAGGATCGCCTCTCAATCATGTGGGATACGCCGTGGCAACCGATTCGTGAATCTGCCGCGCTGTTGCGCTACTGGCGTGCTGATTTAGCCCGTGAAGCGCTGTTCTGGCACATTCAGCAGACGCTTACTAAAAACAATGCGAAAGATATCGGCCTCGGCTTTGACTGTCGGGTGTTGTTCCTGCGTGCGCAGTGCGCCATTAACGTTGAGTCACCGAATGATAAGCTGAATGCGAATCTGGGTACGGTGGCGCGTGAGTTGGCGAAAGTGCGTGATAAGGGGCTGCCGGAAGATGAATTTAACGCGCTGGTGGCACAAAAAAATCTGGAACTGCAGAAGCTGTTTGCCACCTATGGCCGAACCGATACCGATATCTTAATCAGCCAGCGCCTGCGCTCGCTGCAAAATCAGGTGGTGGATATTGCGCCGGAACAATACCAGCGTTTACGCCAGAACTTCCTCAATGGCCTGACCGTAGAAATGTTGAATCAGGACCTGCGCCAGCAACTGTCGCAAGAAATGGCACTCATTCTGCTGCAGCCGAAGGGTGAGCCGGAATTCAATATGAAGGATCTGCAGGCAACGTGGGATGCCATCATGGCGCCGGTGGCCGCTGCGGCAGCGTCGGTTGAAACCGATGAGTCGCATCCTGAAGTGACGGATATTCCGTCAGTACAGTAGAGGGTATCGTAACCTGTAGGCCGGGCAAGCGAAGCGCCCCCGGCGTACCCAATGCCGGATGCGGCGTTAACGCCTTATCCGGCCTACAAGAACAATAAGTTACTGCGGCATTGCGTCGCGGGGAATAATCGCCCCGCGATGCTGAATCACCGTGCTGGCCGTCAGATGACCGCGTTTGGCGGCTTCTGCGGCATCACCACCGGTTAAGCGTACGGCCAGATACCCGGCGCTGAACGAGTCGCCCGCGGCAGTGGTATCAATCACTTTCTCTTTCGGCAGTTTTACCGCCGGTACATCAATGAGCTCTTCGCCATTGATAGACACCAGGCACGAGTCTGCGCCGCGTTTCACCACTACTTCTTGCACACCGGCCGCGTGGGTACGGGCAATGACCTCAGCAACGGGTTTTTCACCCCACAGCGCGTCTTCATCATCCAGCGTCAGGAACGCGATATTGGTGCACTCCAGCATCTGCTGATACACCTGCTGCGTCTCTTCTTTACTGCTCCACAAGCGCGGGCGGTAGTTGTTGTCAAAAATGACTTTTCCGCCGTTGGCGCGGCATTCGCGCAGCAGTGACAGCAGTTTCTCGCGGCTGGTCGGGCTTAAGATCGCCAGGCTTATACCGCTCAGGTAAAGGTAGTCGAACGTCGCCAGCTCTTCGCAAATGGCGGCGGATTGTTCACTCTCCAGCCAGAATTTTGCCGCGGCTTCATTACGCCAGTAATAGAAGGTACGTTCGCCGGTGCTGTCTGTCTCAATGTAATAGAGACCCGGAAGGCGATTGTCCATGCGTTGCGTTAATGAGGTATCGACGTTTTCGCCATGCCAGGATTCCAGCATCTGTTGGCTAAAACTGTCCGTGCCCAGCGCCGTGACATAGTGTACAGAAAGGGCCGCAGAATCGACCTGACGGGCGATATAAACGGATGTATTCAACGTGTCGCCACCGAAACCGCGCTGAACGTCTGCGCCTTTCTGTGACAGTTCAATCATGCATTCGCCAATCACGGCAATCTTGCTGGACATAGTCGTAACCTGCTCTGAAAAAAATTAACGGTAGTGTGCGCTGTGGGTGTTAAGTGGTCAACTATATTAAAACATCGTTCCATTAATTTTTTGAGCCAACGCGTATTCTGCGCAATTTTTTGCTGCCTGGTTTTTATTTTGCGATGTGCTGAACGTAAAGTTCTGCGCCCGAGCGCCGATAACCTTTGACGAGTCCGGTCAGTCACACTCTTATTTACAGGACATCTCAGATGATAAAGCAGGTTACCCAGCAGCTAATTACGCCTGATGCGAGTATCGAGAGCTTGCTGGAGAGACGCTATTGGCTGCAGTGCGAGCGTGCTTACACCTACCAGCCGATTTACCAGACCAATGGGCGGCTGATGGCCGTTGAACTGCTGACAGTAGTGAGCCATCCTGACAATCCTGCCCAGCGTCTTGCGCCGGACCGCTATTTTGCCGAAATAGCCGTACGTCATCGTATTGACGTGGTGAAAGAGCAGCTTCTGCAACTCCAACTGAAAAGCGACTTTTTCAGAGCCCACGACCTGCTGGCGTCGGTGAACGTCGATGGCCCGACGCTGCTGGCGATGCGCCAGGATCCCGACATACTGAAAATCATTGAATGCCTGCCGTGGCTGCGCTTTGAACTGGTGGAGCATATTCGTTTACCGAAGGGAGCGTCATTTGCCTCAATGTGCGAGTTTGGTCCGCTTTGGCTGGATGACTTTGGCACCGGGATGGCGAATTTCTCCGCTCTGAGCGAAGTCAGCTATGACTACATTAAGGTAGCGCGGGATCTGTTTATTATGCTGCGCCAGACGCCGGAAGGCCGCAACCTGTTCACACTGCTGCTGCAGTTGATGAACCGTTATTGCCGCGGCGTGATTGTTGAAGGTGTGGAAACACTGGAAGAGTGGCGCGACGTGCAAAACTCACCGGCGTTCGCTGCGCAGGGCTACTTTCTCTCGCGTCCGGTTCCCCTGAATACCCTTGAAGAGGTGATATTGTCGCTGTGATGTTGGCGTCATCGGCCTCCTTTTAACCCTGCTGGACTATCTTTAGAACAGGCAAGGAAGAAAGTGAGGAGGTAAAAGATGACGAAAGCAGGCAAAATAACCACAGCAGTATCAGGGGTTTTCTTGTTGTTGATCGTCGTACTCATCATCGTGATTGCGACATTTGACTGGAACCGGCTCAAACCGACCATCAACCAGAAAGTCTCTACTGAGCTCAACCGACCGTTCGCGATACGCGGTGATTTGGGTGTCGTCTGGGAACGCCAGAAGCAGGAAACCGGCTGGCGAAGCTGGGTTCCGTGGCCGCACATTCATGCGGAGGATATTATCCTCGGCAACCCGCCGGATATCCCTGACATCACCATGGTGCATCTCCCGCGCGTTGAAGCCACGCTCGCGCCGCTGGCGTTGCTGACCAAAACCGTCTGGCTACCGTGGATTAAGCTGGTGAAACCGGACGCGCGGCTTATTCGCCTGTCGGAGAAAAACAACAACTGGACCTTTACCCTCGCGGGGAGTGAAAACCCCGATCCCAACACCCCGCCTTCAGCCTGGTCATTTCGACTCGATAATATTTTGTTCGATCAAGGACGTATCGCCATCAACGATAAGATCACCCAATCGGAGATTGAGATCGTCGTTGATCCGCTGGGCAAGCCGTTGCCCTTTAGCGAAGTGACGGGAACGAAAAGCACAGAAAAGCGTGCCAACGTTGGCGATTACGTTTTCGGCCTGAAGGCACAAGGGCGGTATCGCGGTGAACCGCTAACCGGCAGTGGAAAAATCGGTGGAATGCTGGCGTTACGCGGCGAAGGCACACCGTTCCCGGTGCAGGCCGATTTCCGTTCAGCTAATACGCGGGTGGCCTTTGTCGGTGCGGTAAATGACCCGATGAATATGGGCGGCGTCGATCTTCAGTTGAAATTCTCCGGTGATTCGCTCGGGGATTTGTACGATTTGACCGGCGTTCTGCTGCCGGATACTCCCCCCTTTGAAACTGACGGGCGGCTGGTGGCCAAAATAGGCAGCGAGAAATCTGCCGTATTTAGTTATCGCGACTTTAATGGCCGCATCGGCGACAGCGATATTCACGGCACGCTGGCTTACACCACCGGTCAGCCGCGCCCGAAACTGGAAGGCGACGTTGAGTCGCGCCAGCTGCGGCTGGCGGATTTAGGGCCGCTGATTGGCGTGGATTCCGGTAAAGGTGCACAACGCGCCAAACAATCTGAACAGCGTAAAGGCGAGAAGAGCGTTCAGCCCGCGGATAAAGTCTTGCCGTACGACCGTTTCGAAACCGATAAATGGAACGTGATGGATGCCGATGTGCGCTTCAAGGGACGGCGTATTGAGCACGGCAGCAGCCTGCCGGTAAGCGATCTCTCCGCCCATATCATCCTGAACAATGCCGACCTGCAACTGCAGCCGCTGAAATTTGGTCTGGCGGGAGGCAGCATCGTCTCTCGCATTCATCTGGAAGGGGATAAAAAGCCGATGCAGGGCCGGGCGACTATTCAGGCGCGTCGTCTGAAGCTGAAAGAGCTGATGCCGGATGTAGAACTGATGCAGAAAACGCTCGGTGAAATGAACGGTGATGCCGAATTTCGCGGGAGCGGGAATTCGGTGGCTGCGCTGCTCGGAAACAGTAATGGCAACCTGAAGTTGTTGATGAACGACGGGTTGATCAGTCGAAACCTGATGGAAATAGTGGGGCTGAATTTGGGCAACTATATCGTCGGACAGATATTTGGTGATGACGAAGTGCGAGTGAACTGTGCGGCGGCGAATCTGGATATCGTCAATGGCGTTGCGCGCCCGCAAATTTTTGCTTTTGATACCGAAAATGCGGTTATCAATGTTACGGGAACAGCGAGTTTTGCCTCTGAACAGCTGGATTTAACCGTCGATCCGGAGAGTAAAGGCATTCGTATTATTACGCTGCGCTCACCGCTGTATGTTCGCGGGACATTCAAAAATCCGCAGGCCGGAGTGAAAGCAGGGCCGCTGATTGCGCGTGGGGCCGTCGCCGCGGCACTGGCAACGCTCGTCACACCGGCTGCCGCCCTGCTGGCACTGATCTCACCGTCAGAAGGTGAGGCTAATCAGTGCCGGACGATTTTGTCGCAAATGAAGAAGTGATGTCTGGCCGGATGTTTACCCGGCCTGGATTTCATGCTCAACGTAGGCCGGATGAGGTGGTTACACCGCCATCCGGCAAAAGAATCACAACGACTGATGACGCGTCTCGTGGATTAACAGCAGCGCGATCAGCGTTAATGCGGCCATCGATGCCAGATAAATCCCGACGGCCGGCAAACCATAGTTACCTTGCAACCATGCCGCGATGTAGGGGGCCACGGACGCGCCGAGAATCGATGAAACGTTATACGAGAACGACGCGCCCGTGTAGCGCACCTCGGTCGGGAACAGCTCCGGCAGCAGCGCGCCCATCGGGCCGAATGTCAGCCCCATCAGGCTCAGCCCCAGCAGCAGGAAGACAAAGACCAGCGCCGGATTGCCAGAACCCAGCAGCGGTTTAAAGGCGAACAGGGCGAACAGAATGATAAGCGTGGTGATGATGAGCATGCTCTTGCGACGACCAAACGCGTCGGCCAGCAGTCCGGCAACCGGGACCATCACGCCAAAGCCAATCACCGCCATCATCAGCATCCACAGGACTTCATTACGCGGTAAACCAAGGCCCACAGGGGCGGCGGCGGTACTGAAGGTCATTGAGTAAACGGTCATGATATAGAACAGCGTATAGGTCGCCAGCATGATAAACGTGCCGAGGATCGTGACGCGAACATGTTTTGTCAGCAGGGTTCCCAGCGGGATCTTGACCTGCTTTTTCGCTGCCGCGACTTTGGCGAACACCGGGGATTCATGCAGTGAGACGCGAACGTACAGACCGATAATCACCAGTACCGCAGAGGCTATAAACGGTACACGCCAGCCCCAGCTCATAAACTGCTCATCGGTCAGCAGCCAGGAGAGCAGCAGAAACGTGCCGTTGGCAAAGAAGAAGCCGATCGGTGCGCCCAACTGCGGGAAGGACCCATAGAGCGCCCGTTTGCGCGGTGGGGCATTTTCTGTGGCCAGCAATGCAGCACCGCCCCATTCACCGCCAAGACCCAATCCCTGACCAAAACGCGCCAGTGCCAGCAGGATCGGGGCGAAAATCCCAATCGACGCATAACCCGGCAACAAGCCGATAATCACCGTCGAAATCCCCATGGTCAGCAGCGAAGCAACCAGCGTGACCTTACGCCCGACGCGGTCGCCGAAATGTCCGAACACCGCCGAGCCGATCGGCCGCGCCACAAAGGCGATAGCAAAGGTGGCGAGAGACTGCAGCGTGGCCGCCGCCGGGTCGCCCTGCGGGAAGAAGATATGGGGGAAAACGATCACCGCAGCGGTCGCGTAAATATAGAAGTCGAAGAACTCAATGGCGGTACCGATGAGTGAGGCGACGACGACTTTATTGCGCGAATTGACCGGGGTGTGTTCCTGTTCGTTGTCGAGCGTTGTGGCGGTTGCTTGCATATTATTTTCTTATTTTTTGTCGAACGAACGGTCATATTACGCACAGCAAAAGAGACATTTCAATCTGTAACAATCGTTGCGCTTGGTCAAAAATCGGGCAAAAAGGGGATAATGTTTAGGCCGAAGATTTCGCTTCTATGAAATGCTTCACATAATTTAAAACTTGGATGATAAAACTGGTTTTTGGTTAAATAAAAGTTACGGGTTGGATTTATTCACTGAATCAGTGAGAGCGGGCGGCATTATAATTGCCGGATGGCGCTACGCTTATCCGGCCTACAAAACTCACCAGTAGGGCAGATAAGCGTAGCGCCATCCGGCAGTTAACGAAGATTAGCGGTGTGTTTTCCCCGGCATCCGCGGGTCGTCTTTGTATTCCGCGGTGGCTATCCAGGCGGCGCAGAACAGGGTCAAACGGGCGAAGAAGTAGAAGAAAGCCATTAGACCTAATACCGAGCCAAACGCCGCGCCTGACGGGGATTGCACCAGCGACGGCAGCGTGTAAGTCATAATAATTTTGATTGCTTCAAAGCCAAAGGCCGCAATAAAGGTACCGCGAATGAGTGCCTTCTTACGTGGGCGATGACGCGGGAGTCGCCAGAAAATCCAGAAGAACAACAGATAGTTGGCGAAAATAGAGATCGCCAGGCCGATCAGTCGCCAGGCGGGTTTCAGCCAGTCAATACCATCGAGGTACAGGGCCGAGATTATCATCTGCTGGGCGGAACCGGCGATGGAGGTAATTGACAGGGTGACAATCAGCGCAATCAGTAATCCAATCAGCGAGACAAAATCGCGCAGATATTTGACCCAGATTTTCTCCTGATCCTGCGGCGTGCGTTCCCAGACATCACGCGACTGGGCGCGAATGGCCTCGCGCAGGTTTCCCATCCAGTTAACCCCGGAGTAAAGGGCGATACCCAGCCCGACCAGCCCGACGGTGGTACGTTGCTGAACGGCGGTATTGATGGTGTTTTTCAGCGTGGATGCCAGCGTCGGATCGCTGACGTTGGCCAGGATTTTACTGAAGATATCCTGCAATAACGTGGGGTGCGATGCGAGAATAAAACCGGCGGCAGCGAACGATACCATCAGGATAGGGATCATCGACAGGAACGAGAAATAGGTGATTGCCGCGCCAAACTGGTTTCCCATCCGGTCATTAAAACGTTCTGCGGCGCGGATAAGGTGGGCGATCATGGGCTGGCGTTGAACGCGTTCCGCCAGAGTCAGGGCTGTTTTCAGCGCCTGATGGGTCTTATTGTTGGTTTCTGTCTGGTCACGCTCTGGGGTGTCAATTTTGGCGATCGGCGCGTGCTCAAGTTCCTGAATGGGGCGTTTTACGTCTTTTTCCTGCGTCATCAGGGCGGTAGTCCTTATTCTGTGCATTCACAGGACAGTATAGCGCGTCAGTCCACATAGTCTTTCATCACGCCGGTCAGCCATTCCATAAACAGGTGGACCCGGCGGGAGAGATTACGGCGATGTGGATACAGCAGAGAAACCGGCATCGGTTCGGCGCGATACTGCGGTAAGACTTCAACCAGCGTACCGGCGCGCAATGCCTCACGTACACCCACGCGTGGGACCTGAATGATGCCCAACCCGGCAAGACAGGCCGCATGATAGGTTTCGGTACTGTTCACCGTCAGCATGCCGCCGGTTTTTATCCAGCGGGGCCCGTTGTCGGTCGCTATTTCAAAGCCCTGAGAACGGGTACCCAGATTTACCGCGTAATGCACCACCGCATGCGAGGCCAAATCGTCCAGACTTTCGGGATAACCAAAACGGGCCAGATACTGTGGGCTGGCGCAGTTAATCTGCGTCAATTTCCCCAGCGGGCGGGCAATCAGCCCTGAATCTTTCAGCGCACCCACGCGCACCACGCAGTCGAAACCCTCACGGATTAAATCCACCAGACGGTCGCTGCTGCTGAGTTCTAGCTCAAGTCCTGGATACTGATGCAAAAAGGCAGGCAGGCGGGGCATCACCAGATTTCTGGCCACGCCAACCGGCATATCGACCCGCAGTTTACCGCTGATGCTGGTGGGATCGTGATGAAAAAGTCCGTCCAGCTCATCCAGATTGCTCAACAGATCTTTCGCACGTTCGTAATAGATCATCCCGTCCTGGGTCAGTTGAACGCGGCGGGTGGTGCGATGCAGCAACTGGGTACCCAGATGATTTTCCAGCGCCTGGATTTGTCGCGATACGCTTCCCTTAGGCAGTCCGAGGGTGTCGGCCGCACGCGAAAAACTCTCCAGTTCTGCGACGCGGAGGAACAACTGCATTGCGTGAATTTTATCCATCTCTCTGCCCTATTGTTGTTCCCAAGGAAACAGTAATGCGCAATTCGACATATTTATTGTTTTTCTAACACCTAATAAGCTTTATCTCAATCTTCACAACGCCTGAAATGAGGTTTCTTATGACGCAACGTATTGTATTGGTGACCGGCGGCGGTCGTGGACTGGGGAAAAACGCGGCGCTTAAGCTGGCGAGTAAAGGAATGGGCATCATTCTGACGTGGAACAGCAATGAAAAAGAAGCTCAACAGGTGGTGGATGATATTCGCCAACTTGGCGGAAAAGCAGCAGCATTGCCGCTGAATGTCGGCGATATTTCAACGTTTCCGCGCTTTGTTGAACAAATGCAGGAGACGCTGCAAACCCAGTGGCAATGTACGAGGTTTGATTATTTATTGAACAACGCCGGGATCGGCATAACTGCGCCGTATTCTGCCTTCACCGAAGCGCAGTTTGACCAGCTTTTGAACATCCAGTTTAAAGGGCCTTTTTTCCTGACGCAGAGCCTGTTGCCGCTGATAAACCAAGGGGGAAGGATCCTCAATGTGTCGACCGGGCTGTCGCGTTTTGCCCTGCCAGGCTACAGCGCCTATGCCGCCATGAAAGGCGCGATGGAAGTGCTGACCCGCTATCAGGCAAAAGAGTTGGGGGAGCGCGGTATTACGGCGAACATTATTGCGCCCGGCGCGATTGAAACCGATTTTGGCGGCGGGAACGTGCGGGACAATGCGCAGCTGAATGCATATATTGCCTCGCAAACCGCATTGGGACGTGTCGGGCTGCCGGATGATATTGGTGATGCCATCGCTGCGTTGCTTAGTGATGACCTGGCGTGGATGACCGCGCAGCGCATTGAGGTCTCTGGCGGGATGTTCCTGTAAACCCGTCCCGTGCTTATTCGGTCACTGACTCTGATTAAATAAGCACTTCATGCTACATTATTTTTTGTAACATATTTCCCTGACATGCCATGTTCCTTATTTTTGGTGAAAAACATAGACTCTGATTAATTAATATTACTTGGCGAGAGGTATGCGCTAATAATAAGGAATTCCTTAATTCAGAGTCTTTTTATGACCTCTTTATGTAATCCTTTTGTTTGAGCTGTAACTATTCATAACTTCTGCTTCTCTCTTCTTCTTTCATCGGTAGAATGGCCCCTGCCAAATGGTGAGTTCTTATTTTACCCCGTGGGTAATACCCTTCCGCGTGTTAAGGCCAATATCTTATTCAGACGGAGAGAAATAATGCAGGTAATAATGTTTGACAGGCAGTCAATATTTATTCATGGAATGAATGTCAGTTTACAAGAAAATCTTCCAGGAGTGGATGTTCAGGGTGTCAGTCAGGCAGATGACCTTTGGCAAAAGCTGGAAGACAATCCCAATGCGTTGGTTATGCTTGATGGCGATCTTGGCAGTGAGTTTTGCCGTGAACTGCTCCAACAACTCGCGCAACGCTATGCGACAGTAAAAGTACTGATCACCGCCACAGATTGCCGTAAAAAATGGCTGCAGGAGGTGACACAGTTAAATGTGCTGGCCATTGTGCCGCGCGACGCTGACGCAGAAACATTCGCGCTGGCGCTCAATAGCGTGGCAATGGGCATGATGTTTTATCCCAGAGATTGCTTAACGCCAACCGCGTGCGGTAGCCAAAATATAAAAGCACTAAGTTCGCGTCAGCGCGAGATCTTGACCATGCTGGCTGCGGGGGAGTCCAATAAACAAATTGGTCGCCTGTTAAATATCAGCACCGGGACGGTAAAAGCGCATCTGGAGTCGCTGTATCAGCGTCTGGAGGTAAAAAACCGTACCCAGGCGGCGATGATGTTAAACGAAGTACATTAATCAACGCTTATTTCACAGTCAGATCGTCTCTGGCTGTGAAATATGAGCAGGCCACATTTCTGATGCGCAAAACCGGGTTATCCCCACGCTAAACATCCACGCAATTAATGCTTCCAGCTGAAACAGATCGTTCAGTTGCGGCAATTTCGCCTGGATTAATTCCTCGCAAGCGTAGAGATCCATGAGCAGCAGCGTTTCTGCCTGTGCTACTGAAATTTGGCTCGTGAAGGTTTCACCTACGGTGATTTCATGCCCGTAGCCAATGACCCAGACCCCGCGTTCATCCTGATATTTTTCCAGCGACAATCCCTGTCCTTGTTTAATAAAGGCGATACAGGCGGGCGTAAAATGTGATGAATGGCGGTACATACTGATTTCTCTGCAAAGAGAACCATTCTAGAGAAAACCTTCCGTTACGGTACCTGCCATACAGCCCGTTTTTTCAGTAAGACGCCTTATGACGCGCGGAGCGGATATTCGTGCTTTAACAGGCCGAAAATCCAGTCATCGTGCCAGGTTTGATGCAGCCAATAGCTTTCGCGCAGTGTACCTTCGAGAATAAATCCCGCCTTTTCCAGCAGACGTCGAGACGCATAATTGCCGGCGGTGACGCAGGCCGTCATACGGTGTAGCCCGCCGTTTGTAAACGCGAAATCACACACGGCATGCAAAGACTCCGCGCCATAGCCTTTACCTTGCGCTTCGGGCGCGAGCAGAAACCCCACTTCGGCACACTCATTATTTTCGTGAACATATCCGGTGACGCCGAGCGGCGTTCCCGAGTCGTTATCGCACATGACCAGGCATAGCCAGTGTGTGCTTCCGGGAGACCATTTAGCTAAACGCGAGTCGAATATTGCCCGTACGTCTTGTTCAGAGCGCGCATCGGAGACATAGTGCATTACGCTAGGATCCTGCTGTAATGCTAAGAAAAAATCCCAATCAGACGCCGTCAGCGGGCGGCAGGTCAGTCGTGGTGTTTTTAACACGGGCACAGGCTTATCTCCTGGATAATTTTCCATGATTACGAGGTCATCACTGTAAAACACATTCATTTGTTATATGAATGTGTTTCAGTTTACACCGGCCCGTTTTAATACGGCGTCGCGTTTATAAAAAGAGCAATAAAGACCATTGTGAGGCCGTACCGTTACGGCCCTTTTAGGGATGATAATGACCAATAGCGCATTACCGGCGACATGTACGCCATTTGAACACTGTTTGGGGATCATCCGCCAGGCATCGGTGGAAATCCTGTTGTTGTTAGGTGTGCATGTTGCAGAGGGAAAAGACCCGCGCTGGTTTCTGGAACAGCTCGACCAGGCTCGCCTGAATCTGGGTGGCTGGGGGGCGGTAGCCAGACGATTGCAGATGAACGATGCGCAATTAAGCCAGTTCACCCTGCGGTTACGCCATCTTCAGCAAAACGTTCCCCAGTATGAAAGTGGTCAGGATGTCAGTGAAAACCAGCTCATTTCTGCGCTGCGTTTTGTCGCGTCTCTGGAGCAACTGCGCCAGCTTCAGCCGATCCTGCACTATCAAACCGATATTGAAAGTGGAGGACAGGAGGCGCAGCTGCAAGCGCAGAGCCAACTTCGTGCTATAGAGTTAACCCTCAAAGCCCTTGTCGCAAGGGTATGGCCGGACCAGCATCCGCTCAACAGCTTCCTGAAACAGCACTTCGGTGCCGACCGGCTGCGCCGCTGGCTTAAGCTGGGTGAGGGGCGTGATGCGCTGGACGGCATGTTGTTTAGCGAGCTGGCGCTGATGGTGGTCGATAAGAAACTGTTCGTGCGCCACTTTACCCAGATTTTTAATGACACTTCGGTACTCACGCTGTTTGTCGAACCGCGCTTAACGCTGCGCATGTTTCTTGATGATTGCCGGATAGCACGTAATAGCATTCTTGCTCAGCAGCCGCTGACCTCGGTACAGCTGATGTTGTTAAAGTATCAGTACCGACAAATTACCCACCCCGTGCAGCGGGCGTTTGAAGAACGTCGTGTCCGCATCAATCCCGCATCGTATCTGGAATCTGATCAGGGTCTCGTTCGCCAGTTCTGGGAAACGGCAAAGCAAAAGGCTGAACAGACCGGGGATGATAAACACGAAATTGCCGACAGCATTGACCCACCAGAAAAGCGAGCGCAGCGTACGGCTGAAGAGCGTGAGCAGCTGATTTCCAACATGCTGTGGGTCGCCGTTGGCGCGATGGTGCTGGCAATATCGCTGGGTGCATTCTGGTTATTTAGCTCGCCTGCGCCGCGGGTGACCGCCGGTCAATCGGTTGAAATCATACAAGAGGAACCGCGACGTGATGCACCTTCCGCACGGGAAGCCGTGACCCGCATGGGCATTTCGTGGGATGCGTTTACCATGCGGGCGGCTATCGATCGCAATGATACCCGCATTACGTCATTGTTTTTACAAGGCGGGATGGACTGGAAGCTGGCATGGACGGAGCAGGCGTTCTCTGCGGGCAATACTGCTGTGCTGAAGCTGTTGTTGCGCTATCCCTCGCAGATGGATGAAACCCAGCCCTGTCAGCAGTTTATGAGTACGCTAAGTCATGCGATGTCGAACGGCGCATCGCTGACGTCGCTGCATAAAAGCTATCTGCAAAGTTTTTGTGCTAAACCGGACGTTGTCGCGCGCCAACGGTATGACGCCGAGCAAGCCGAACGACGCGCTCGCGCGGAGCCAAACGCCGAAAACAAGAAATGGCAGAAAATTCATACCGCGCTGTATGACGCCATTAACTGACGGCCTGATAAGCAACGTCCTGTCAGACCGTTACGGCTCGCCGTAGAGACCGATTAATCGGCGCACGACGCCGTTGGTCCAGCCAAAGCCATCCTGCAACGGGTACTCGCCGCCGCCGCCTTCACGTGGCGTGCCGTCGGCGATATGGTACTTCTCGATAAGCTTATGGTGCTCCTGATAAAAAAGGTTAACCGTTTTCAACCAGTTGCGGGCAATCTCATCTCCCAGGTGGTCGTCACCGTACAGCTTGAAGCCCTGAATCGCCATCCACTGCAGCGGTGCCCAGCCGTTGGGTTTATCCCACTGTTCACCGGTTTCGTATTCCGTCGCCATAATACCCCCGGGGGTTAACAGACGGCTGCGTACGGCATTAGCGAGGCGGTCGGCTTGTGCATGGGTTGCCATACCGACATACAGCGGCACGATACTGGCGGCGGAGAAGAGGGCCATCTCTTCGCGTCGCCAGTCATAATCCCGATAACAGCCGTTTTCATCATCCCATAGAAAGTGGTCCACGGCGGCGCGGCGGTTGGTGGCTTTCTGGCGAAACAGAGCCTCGGTTTCGCGATCGCCTTTCAGTGCCGAAATGTTTGCAATGGTGCTTTCCAGTTTGTACAGGAAGGCGTTGAGATCAATGGGGATGAACTGGGTGGTGCGGATGCTGGCAAGGCGGCCCGCATCGCGCAGCCAGCGTGAGGAGTAATCCCAGCCGGAAGCCGCACCGGCACGCAAATCCCGATACACCTCATTCGGCGGCCGGCCAGAATGCTTGGCCGTTTCGACGTCTTCGATCCACGATTCATCGCGCGGGGTATCACGATCGTCCCAATAACGGTTGAGCAGAGAACCATCTGGCATTCTGATGACATGACGGTACGCCTGGTTTAACGCCAGGGAATCTGCGCCATCCATCCAGAACGCGTATTCCATTTTGAGATGATCCAGATAACGCCGCGCGCCGCGCACGCCATCTTCTTCAAACAGTTCCACCATCAGTGCAAACACCGGCGGCTGAGAGCGACTCAGGTAGTAGGTCCGATTACCGTTCGGGATATGGCCATAGTTTTCAATCATCCAGGCAAAGTTATCCGCCATACATTTCAGCAGATCCCCCCGACCGCTCTCCGCCAGACCGAGCATAGTGAAGTAGGAATCCCAGTAGTAGGTTTCGCTAAAACGTCCGCCCGGCACAATATACGACTGCGGCAGCGCCAGCAGCGAGGACCAGGGAATGTGATCCTGCGGTTCGCGTGTCAGCACTGGCCACAGCTGGTCAATATGCTCTTTCAGAGAGTCCTGCGGGTTGGAAACGTACTCACTCGACGGGGTCTCGGGGAGCCAGAAATGGTTCTCAACAAAGCGCTGCAGGTCAAAGTCCCGGTGCCGCTTAACCTTGCGATAGCGGATCAAAATGTCCAGCGGGTCCATTTTGGGTGCGCAGTCGGGGAAGGTTTTGCTGTCGGCAAACAGCTTTGACGACTGAACATGTTCGAACAGTTCGAGGTAACGATCGGCGGGCGTTAACGCATCTGAGGCAGGCAGCCCTTCAATCATCTCCGGCTCAGGCTCTGCCTCAATCATTTCATCCAGCTTTAACTCGCACGGATCCATTTCATAAAGCAGATCGAGGTCGATCGTCAGTTCTTCTGAAGGGGCGTGGGGTAGTTTCTGGTTGAGCATAATGAGAAAGACCTCCGGTAAAGAGATGTTGAAAGGAAACGGCTATTGCCCGGCTGTCTGTTAAGCGTAGACATTCGCTTCGGTGTCGGGTGAGTAAAGCGTGCGGTTGATCACGTTCTTATGTTTTTTAATATTTAAAAAATAAAACTATCTTAATGATAATAATGAAGAATTATTGGTATTGTGCGATCTGTATATTTTCCATTTTCAGAACATTCGATTGCAACGAGGTGTGAACAGAATCAGCTAACATCCGATCCCTGTAATAGGTGCAGGCTATTCTAATGATAGTTCTGGCCCATGTAATTGATTGATACTTATCAAAATAATACTCCACTTATTTTCTATGATGGTCAAGTCTGACAAAGACTGCGCATTAATTATTTCAATTTTCTGGGTCACAATAACTCACAACGGTGAGGGTAAAATAATGAAAATCATTACCCGTCTTACCGCGATTGCCATAACAGGCATCGTAATTTGTTATTTTGGATTATCCGGTTATGTGTGGTATCACGATAATCAACGTAGCAAACAGGCTGATGTTCAGGCCTCTACGCTGGAAGCCAATAATAAGGTATTAGGATTTTTACGCGAAAAGGGATGTGATTATTGTCACACGCCTTCAGCTGAATTACCTTTCTATTCTTCCTTTCCCGTCGCTAAACAATTGATGAATTATGACATTCAATTAGGATACAAATCATTCAATCTTGAAGCTGTTCGTGCCGCGCTGGTTGCGGATAAACCCGTTTCGCAAAGTGATTTGAATAAAATTGAATGGGTGATGCAGTATGACACCATGCCACCAACGCGTTATACCGCGCTGCACTGGGCCGGTAAGGTCAGCGATGCTGAGCGAGAAGACATTCTTGGCTGGGTAGCCAAACAACGTGAGCAGTACTACGCCAGCCGTGATACCGCCACGCAGCATCGCAATGAGCCCGTACAGCCAATACCGGAAAGTATTCCGACTGATGCCCGCAAAGTGGCGCTGGGCTTTACGCTGTATCATGACCCGCGCATTTCTGGCGACAGCACGATCTCCTGTGCGCACTGCCACGCCTTAAACGCAGGCGGTGTGGATGGCAGGAAAACGTCAATCGGTGTCGGTGGCGCCGTTGGACCGATTAATGCACCGACGGTGTTTAACTCGGTCTTTAACGTGGAACAATTCTGGGACGGTCGCGCACCAACATTGCAGGCGCAGGCGGGTGGTCCACCGTTAAACCCGATTGAAATGGCGTCGAAATCCTGGGATGAAATTATCCAGAAGTTAGATAAAGACCCGGTGCTGAAGCAAGAATTTATCACCGTTTATCCTCAGGGATTCAGCGGGGACAATATTACCGATGCGATTGCTGAGTTTGAGAAGACGTTAATTACGCCAAATGCACCGTTTGATAAATGGCTGCGGGGTGATGAAAGCGCGTTAACGGCTCAGCAAAAACATGGCTATCAATTATTTAAGGAAAATAAATGTGCCACCTGCCATGGCGGTATTATTTTAGGCGGGCGTTCATTTGAACCCTTAGGCTTGAAAAAGGACTTTAATTTTGGTGAGGTCACTGCCGTAGATATTGGTCGAATGAACGTCACCAATGAATTACGAGATAAGCTGCGCCAGAAAGTCCCTGGATTACGCAACGTTGCACTGACTGCGCCTTATTTCCACCGGGGAGATGTGCCAACCCTCGACGGCGCGGTAAAACTGATGCTGCGTTATCAGGTCGGCAAAGAACTGCCGCAAAAAGATATCGACGATATCGTGGCGTTCCTTGAAAGCCTCAACGGGATCTATACGCCGTATATGCAGGATAAGTGATTAATACAATGCCGAAGGGCGACTTATGCTTTATCTGGCCTACATATTACGGTGTTTGTAGGCCGGATAAGGCATTAGCTGCCATCCGGCATTTATAGTATTAACGCATGGTGACAAATTCTTCCGACGCGGTCGGGTGAATAGCGACTGTGTTGTCGAAGTCTTTCTTGGTCGCGCCCATTTTCAGTGCCACGGCAAAGCCCTGCAGCATTTCGTCCATGCCAAAGCCGATGCCGTGAATACCGACAATCTTCTCTTCCGGACCCACGCACACCAGCTTCATACGGCACGGCTGACGGTGTGTGGTGACAGCGGTATACATCGCGGTAAACGATGATTTATACACTTTCACCTGATCATCGCCGTGCTGCTCGCGCGCCTGTTGCTCGGTTAAGCCGACGGTGCCAATTGGCGGATGGCTGAAGACCACGGTCGGGATGTTGCTGTAGTCCAGATGTTCGTCCGGCTTGTTGTTAAACAGACGTTCGGACAGGCGACGACCCGCGGCAACGGCAACCGGCGTTAATTCAACGGCACCGGTGTTATCGCCCACGGCGTAAATCCCAGGAACGCTAGTGTTCTGGTATTTATCAACGATGATGTAACCTTTTTCGTTGGTTTTCACGCCAGTAACCGCCAGGTTAAAGTTATCGGTTGCCGGTTCACGGCCAATCGCCCAGATCAGGCAATCCACGGTCTGGCTACGACCATCTTCCAGCTCCAGGGTCAGGCTGCCATCTGCATTTTTAACCACCGCTTTTGGAATCGCGTGTGTATGCAGGGTCGGGCCTTCGGCATTCATTACCTCAACCAGCGTGTCGACGATCATCGGGTCAAAGCTGCGCAGCGGCGCGTGTTTACGCACGAACAGATGTGTTTCTGCGCCCAGGCCGTTAATCACGCCAGCCAGTTCAACGGCGATGTAACCTGCACCAACTACCGCAACGCGCTTCGGCAGGGCTGGCAGTTCAAAGAAACCGTCGGAATCAATACCGTATTCCACGCCTGGAATGTTCGGGTGGCTCGGGCGGCCGCCGGTAGCAATCAAAATATGATCGGCGGTGATGGTTTCACCGTTTACTTCAATGGTCTTGGCATCAACGAAGCGGGCAAAACCTTTGATCACATCGACATTATTTTTACCCAGTACGTTGTCGTACGAGGTGTGAATGCGGTCGATATAGGCGGTACGGGTGGCAATCAGCTTGTCCCAGTCGAATTTATTGATGGTGGTATCGAAGCCGTAGTCCGGGCCGTACATATGGATCGCTTCACGAACCTGTGCGGCATGCCACATCACTTTCTTCGGTACACAGCCAACGTTGACGCAGGTACCGCCCAGTTCTTTGGCCTCAATCAACGCGCATTTCTGACCGTACATGGCCGCGCGGTTAATGGAGGCGATACCGCCGCTGCCGCCGCCGATAGCGATGTAATCATAGTGTTTGGTCATGACCGCTCCTTCATGTTCATTGTAGGGCGGAGAAGCGTTATGCCTTCCGCCAAAATATTCGCGATTGTATACCTGAAATCAAAAGGTTCCACCGATGGCTGCGATTACTCCGGTACGATCCAGCTTACCGAGGTATGTCCGGTTCCCGCCGGAACCAGTTTGCGGTGCAGCCATGGCAGCACATTGTTCATTTGCTGTTCCAGCTTCCACGGTGGGTTAACCACAATCATGCCGGACGCCGTCATGCCGCGTTGATCGCTGTCCGGACGAACCGCCAGCTCAATTTGCAGGATGCGGCGAATGCCGGTCGCTTCCAGCTCTTTGGTCATGCGTTTGATTTGCTGGCGCAGGACTACCGGATACCACAGGGCATAGGTGCCGGTCGCGAAACGCTTATAGCCTTCGTGGATACCGGCCACTACTGCCTGGTAGTCGGTTTTAATTTCGTATGGCGGATCGATGAGGATCAGCCCGCGACGGGAGACGGGTGGTAATTTCGATTTCAACTGCTGATAGCCGTCGGCTTTTGCCACGCGCGCGCGCTCATCTTTCTGGAATTCGGAGCGCAGCAGCGGAAAATCGCTCGGGTGCAGTTCGGTTAGCTGCAGGCTGTCCTGCGCGCGCAGCAGCTGGCGGGCAATCAGCGGAGAGCCTGGGTAGTAGCGCAGTTGACCGCTACGGTTGAAATGATTCACTACGCTGATGTACGGCTCGAGTTCTGCCGGCAGGTCGTCCTGCTGCCAGATGCGGGCGATGCCTTCCAGATACTCACCGGTACGTTCAGCACGTTCACTGCTCAGCTGATAACGGCCCGCACCGGCGTGGGTGTCCAGATAGAGAAACGGTTTATCTTTCTCTTTGAGCGACTCGATGATCAGGCTCTGAACCGTGTGTTTAAGGACGTCGGCGTGGTTGCCAGCGTGAAAGCTGTGGCGATAACTGAGCATGGGTAAACGTGTTCCAGGTTGTAAACGTAGGCCCGATAAGCTGCGTGCCATCGGGCGAAAATAGAGCGTATCGCCACAGTATACAGAAAAGTCGTCACTGCCGCGAAAGCGCAACGCCTGGCATTGAAATCCTCTACACTTAACCCCATTCTACAAATAATATGCACAGCGCCGGATGCGCGCTTCATTCACTCTTTTCTACAGGACTGCGCTAATGACCAATCCATTGCTGACTCCCTTCGAACTGCCGCCGTTTTCCAAAATTCAGCCGGAGCATGTTGTACCCGCCGTCACTAAGGCGCTGAACGACTGCCGCGAAAACGTCGAGCGCGTGGTTGCGCAGGGGGCGCCATACACCTGGGAAAATCTTTGCCAGCGGCTGGCGGAAGTGGACGATGTTCTGGGGCGTATCTTCTCTCCGGTCAGCCATCTGAACTCGGTGAAAAATAGCCCGGAACTGCGCGAAGCCTACGAACAAACGCTGCCGCTGCTGTCTGAGTACAGCACCTGGGTTGGGCAACATGAAGGCCTGTACCAGGCGTACCGCGATCTGCGTGAAGGTGACCATTACGCCACTCTGAATACCGCGCAGAAAAAAGCCGTCGATAACGCCCTGCGTGACTTTGAGCTTTCTGGTATCGGCCTGCCGAAAGAAAAACAGCAGCGCTACGGTGAAATCGCGACCCGCCTGTCTGAACTTGGCAACCTGTACAGCAACAACGTGCTCGACGCCACCATGGGTTGGACCAAACTGGTCACCGACGAATCTGAGCTGGCTGGCATGCCGGAAAGCGCGCTGGCGGCAGCAAAAGCCCAGGCCGAAGCCAAAGAGCAGGAAGGTTATCTGCTGACGCTGGATATCCCGAGCTATCTGCCGGTGATGACCTACTGCGACAACCAGGCATTGCGTGAAGAAATGTACCGCGCCTACTCCACCCGTGCGTCCGATCAGGGGCCCAATGCGGGCAAATGGGACAACAGCCCGGTGATGGAAGAGATCCTCGCGCTGCGCCACGAGCTGGCTCAATTGCTGGGCTTTGAAAGCTATGCCTTTAAATCTCTCGCCACTAAAATGGCCGAGAACCCGCAGCAGGTGCTCGACTTCCTGACCGATCTGGCAAAACGTGCCCGTCCGCAGGGTGAAAAAGAGCTGGCCCAGCTGCGCGCCTTTGCCAAAGCAGAGTTTGGCGTTGATGAGCTGCAGCCGTGGGATATCGCCTACTACAGCGAGAAACAGAAACAGCACCTGTACAGCATCAGCGACGAGCAGTTGCGCCCGTATTTCCCGGAAAACAAAGCCGTAAACGGCCTGTTCGAAGTGGTTAAGCGTATTTATGGCATCACTGCCAAAGAGCGTACCGATGTTGACGTCTGGCACCCGGAAGTGCGTTTCTTTGAGCTGTATGACGAACACAACGAACTGCGCGGCAGCTTCTATCTGGATCTTTATGCGCGTGAAAACAAGCGCGGTGGGGCATGGATGGACGACTGCGTCGGGCAGATGCGTAAAACCGACGGCACGCTGCAAAAACCGGTCGCTTACCTGACCTGCAACTTTAACCGTCCGGTCAGCGGCAAGCCGGCGCTGTTTACCCACGATGAAGTGATTACCCTGTTCCACGAGTTCGGTCACGGCCTGCATCATATGCTGACCCGCATCGAAACGGCCGGTGTTTCCGGTATCAACGGTGTGCCGTGGGATGCTGTCGAACTGCCAAGCCAATTTATGGAAAACTGGTGCTGGGAGCCGGAAGCGCTGGCGTTTATCTCCGGTCACTATGAAACCGGTGAGCCGCTGCCTAAAGAACTGCTGGATAAAATGCTGGCGGCGAAAAACTACCAGGCGGCGCTGTTCATCCTGCGTCAGCTGGAGTTCGGCCTGTTCGACTTCCGTCTGCACGCTGAGTTTAACCCGCAGCAAGGGGCGAAAATTCTCGACACCCTGGCGGAGATCAAAAAACAGGTTGCCGTGGTGCCAGGCCCAAGCTGGGGTCGTTTCCCGCATGCTTTCAGCCATATTTTTGCCGGGGGTTATGCGGCGGGATATTACAGCTACCTGTGGGCTGACGTGCTGGCGGCGGACGCCTTCTCCCGCTTTGAAGACGAAGGGATTTTCAACCGTGAAACTGGCCAGTCGTTCCTCGATAACATCCTGACCCGTGGGGGTTCCGAAGAGCCTATGGAACTGTTCAAACGCTTCCGTGGCCGTGAGCCGCAACTGGATGCGATGCTGGACCATTACGGCATCAAGGGCTGAAGACTGGCGTGAAAATTTGTTTACTGGATGAAACGGGCGCCGGAGACGGCGCCTTATCTGTTCTGGCTGCTCGCTGGGGACTGGAACACGATGAAGACAATCTGATGGCGCTGGTGATGACACCGGCGCATCTGGAACTGCGCAAGCGCGATGAACCTAAGCTCGGCGGCATCTTCGTTGATTTTGTTGGCGGGGCGATGGCCCACCGGCGCAAATTTGGCGGCGGTCGCGGTGAAGCGGTGGCGAAAGCCGTTGGCGTGAAAGGCGATTATCTGCCGGACGTGGTGGACGCGACGGCCGGGTTGGGACGCGATGCGTTCGTGCTGGCCTCCGTGGGCTGTCGCGTACGGATGCTGGAACGTAACCCGGTAGTGGCGGCGTTACTCGACGATGGCCTGGCGCGCGGTTATGCCGATGCGGAAATTGGCCCGTGGTTGCAGGCGCGTTTGCAGTTAATTCATGCATCCAGCCTGACGGCGCTCACCGATATCACCCCACGCCCGCAGGTGGTGTACCTCGACCCGATGTTCCCGCATAAGCAGAAAAGCGCGCTGGTGAAAAAAGAGATGCGCGTGTTTCAGTCGCTGGTGGGGCCGGATTTAGATGCCGATGGCCTGCTGGAGCCTGCGCGCCAGTTAGCCACTAAACGCGTGGTGGTCAAGCGCCCGGACTATGCCCCGCCGCTGGCGGAGGTGGCAACGCAGAACGCGGTGGTGACCAAAGGGCACCGGTTTGATATTTATGCCGGAACTCCGTAGGCCGGATAACACGCGTCGCGTCGCCATCCGGCATGGTTTGCTGCCCGATGGCGCTGCGCTTATCGGGCCTACGCGCAGCCTTGCGAGTACGCTGACATCCGGCAATATCAATTACACAAACGGTGCCAGCGGGTCGGCAATCTCAAAGGCGACTGCACGGTCCGCTTTCGGTGGATAAATCAGCTCGCTGACGATTGATCGCTTCAGTTTCTTCGCCTCTGCGCGCGTCAGTTTCACCTGCTGATCCCAGCCTTCGCTGTACACCGCGCCCCACGCGCCCAGATCCAGACAGGTGACGTAGTTTTCCTGGCGATAGGGCAGTGGCATCACATCTAACA
This sequence comes from Citrobacter sp. wls829, assembly GCF_005280825.1. NCBI lineage: Bacteria > Pseudomonadati > Pseudomonadota > Gammaproteobacteria > Enterobacterales > Enterobacteriaceae > Citrobacter > Citrobacter sp. wls829. Next base: position 8,414 of record NZ_SZWP01000055.1, on the reverse strand, counting down.
GGCTGGCAGCGGCATTGTTCCCGGCGAATTTACCCAACAGAATCGCGTGCTGGCAGGTCATTAAGGCGTGGTTGCCTTTGTCATCAGTGGCGGCCCAGGCGACATCACCCGTCGCGTAGATATCCTCGTGGCCCACAACCTGAAGATGCGCACTCACATGCAGACGGCCCTGACGATCGCGCGGGGCGTCGATCTGTGCCGTTAAGCCGTTTGCCTGCACGCCGACCGTCCAGATAACGGTTTGTGATGCAATCGTCTGCCCGTCTTTCAGCGTCACGCCGGACGCATCCACGCTTTCGACTTCTGCATTGACCCGCCATTCCACACCCAGTTCAGCGGAGGCTTCGGCGATCACATCGCGCAGCTCCTGGCTCCAGCGTGCACCCGGTTGCGGGCCGCGTTCAACTACGACTACTCTGGTCTTAGCATCAGCACCGAGAATGTCGCGCAGGCGACCCGGTAATTCCAGCGCCATTTCGATCCCGGTAAAGCCGCCACCGCAGACCACCACGGTATTGCGCGCCTCGCTTTCTGGTCTGTGCGCGAGATCTTTCAGATGCTGCTCCAGTACGGTTGCGCTTTCCAGCTGATCGAGGTCGAAGGCGTGCTGCGCAGCGCCGGCAACCCTATTGCGATTAACTTCACTGCCGCTGGCCAGAATCAGCCGGTCGTAGCTGAGAAGTTGTTTTTGGCCCGTCGCGTCCGTCCAGCTCACTTCTTTAGATTGTGGAAGCAACTGGGTAACCGTGCCGCGCAGGAAGTTCACACCGGTGACATCAAACAGCGGCTGCAGTGGCGCAACCAGCGTCTGGACATCATTCTCATAAAAACGCGGGCGCACGCGCAGCTCTGGCTGCGGCGCAATAACAGTAATATCAATGGACTGCTGATGTTTATCCGCCAGTCGTGCGGCGCTTAATGCTGCCCACATACCGGCAAAACCGGCGCCCACGATCAGAGTTTTTTTACGCATTGGCGTTTCTCACTGGTGACTATGAATTATTTACTCGGATTTTATTGGTCGCAGTTAAAGATTGCAATGTGATTTCCTGTAAAAGCGCTTCTTTGCCTGTCAAATTGTGTTTATATATTTGATATTTAATGAATTAAATTTTATTTATGAGCGGGTGAATTCTGAGTATCTGGAATGTGCAGGCCGAAAAAGTTACAATAACTCAGATTCATTTTGGCTGAGATAAGAACATGGCATTCTACAGTTCCGGGGTTGAGTACGGCATCCATAGCCTGATGTGTATGGTTGACAGTAAGGGGGATGCGCGGGATATGAGCGTACGGGAAATTGCTGAGCTACAAAGCGTGCCGCATGACTATCTGGCGAAGATCTTCACCCGTCTGTCGAAGGCCGGACTGGTGCGCAGCAGTGAAGGAAAGGGCGGCGGTTTTCAGCTCGCCAGGCCCGCCGAGCACATCACGGTGCTGGACGTGGTCAATGCCATTGACGGCGATAAGCGCATCTTCGAATGCCGTGAAATCCGCCAGCGCTTAGCGGTCTTTGAGGAACATCCGCCGGAGTGGGCCTGTGAAGGGATTTGCGGCGTGCGCTCAGTGATGGATATGGCGCAGCAGCGTATGGAAGAGGCGCTTGGTCAGCACACGATCCTGGATTTGGCGCGTAAGATGTATCGCAAAGCACCGGATACGTTTGTCGTAGAAGTGCAGGACTGGATCGACGCACGCAAAGGATAACCACTAAAAATGCCCGATAGCGCAAGGCGTATCGGGCACGGCGTATTACTGTTCAGTACTCGGCGTATTAATCATCCGGTTCAGCCAGGGCACCATAATCGCCATCACTACCGTGACGGCCAGCGTGACCAGACCGATTTTACTAAAGACGTTGGTATAGATAGGCAGCGTCTGTAGCGGGTCGGTGATGTTTTCCGGTACCGCGGTGAACGTTGCCACGTAGCCACCCATCAGGAACGCTGCAGCCTGGGTCAGGAACCACATCCCCAGAATAAAGCCCATCAGATGCTGCGGCACCAGCGCGGCGACCATGGCCAGCCCCAGGGCGCTAATCAGCAACTCACCCAGACTCTGGAACAGATATACCAGCACAATGAACCACGGCGAGGTCAGCCCCTGCGCATCGGCAAACCACATACCTGCGGCAGCCGCGGTCAGGAAGCCCAGCGAGCACAGGAACATACCGAGCGTAAACTTCATCGGCATGGTCAGGTCTTTGCCCTTGCTGCCCAGACGGGTATAAATCACCGCCAATAGCGGGCTGGCAAGCACCACCCAGAACGGGTTCAACGCCTGGAAGCTCACCGGGTTGATGGCGAAGCCGAGAATTTCATGGTGTACGTTATTGATGGCAAAGAAGTTCAGTGATGTCGGCATCTGCGCGTACAGCACGTAGAATACCACCGCTTCCAGCATCAGGATAAAGGCCACGAACATCTTATTGCGCCCGGTTTTATCCAGTTTGAATGCCTGACGGAAGAAGATGATGGTGACGATAATCGACAGGACGATCAGCACCAGGTTGGCAACTTTCACGTTGTGCATCAACCAGGCGCACACGAATATCATCACCACGGTACCGGCCAGTACACACAGCAGATTGCGGAATACCAGCGGCTTATGGTCCGGCTCAGAACCGATATCCTTCACCATGCCACGGCAGGCAAAATAGACCAGCAGTGCAACGATAAGTCCCGCGCCACACAGGTTGTAAGTCACCGCATAGCCAAACTTATCGGCAATGACCGGCGCCAGCGACAGCGACAGCAGGGAGCCGATGTTAATCGACATATAAAACAGGGTGAAGGCGCCGTCCAGTCGGGCGTCTTTTGGCGGATAGCATTTTGACAGCAAGCTTGCCGGGTTAGCTTTAAACAGCCCGTTACCTACGGCGATGGTACCCAACGCAATAAAAATCAGGTCGGGTTTCAGCAGCGACATTCCGGTCATGAAATAGCCAATGGCTAACACTATAGCGCCGAGAACCAGCGTGCGCTTGGTGCCCAACAGGTGGTCGCCAACGTAGCCGCCAATGGATATCAGGCCGTACACCAGCGCGGCAAACGCACCGAAGGTGATAAACGCCTGTTCCTGAGAGAAGCCGAGTTGTTTAACAAAAAATACCGCCAGGATGCCCTGAACGCCGTAATAGCCAAATCGTTCCCATAATTCTACAAAAAAGATCATGAAGAACGGACGAGGTTGCTGCAGCAAGCCCGTAGGTGCTCGTGTATTCATATTCCTTCGCCTTTCAAAGCCATCCCGAAAAGTATGAACGCGTATTCTAAAACGCGCCGAAAAAGTCTTATTTTGTTATAGACTGCGGTGATAGGCCGCGCGGGTAGAGTATTATAGAGATAGTTTTCGATCCAATTAGTTGATCACACTAATTATGATTTATTTGTTGGATTGATGTACTGATAGGCAATAATTTTCACGCAAGGTACAAAAACAAAAACGCCCGCACAGGCGGGCGCTTACAGGCTTAAATGTTTACAGCGGGGCGGGTTACCCCCCGACAGCTAGCATTTTATGCTTCTTCGTCATCTCGCAGCGGGACAATCAACATGTCGACGTGAACAGTGTTGATCAGCTGGCGCGCAGAGGACATCAGCTTGCTCCAGAAATCCTGGTGATGGCCGCACACGACAAGATCCATATCGTATTTTTTGATGGCATCAACCAGAACCTGACCCAGATCGCCGCTACCGCTCAGGGTTTCGGTGATAGGGTAGCCTGCGTTGGTGGACAGTTCGGTTAACGCGTGATGAGTTTCTTCAGAAATGCGTTTCTGCATGTCGCCCAGATTTACGTCGATTAGCCCGGTGTACAGGTCGGAATAGTTTACGTCAACGTGGATAAGGGAAACTTTTGCATTGTAAGGCCGCGCCATAGAGACCGCTTTTTCAACCAGAACTTTGCTTTCCGGAGAAAGATCAACCGCGATGAGAATGTGTTTATAAGCCATAGTGTTACTCCTTCCATAAGTTGTCGATGACTAGCCTTCTGGCGATCGTTTGCCGCCGCGTCATCCGCATCCTGCGGACCTTACGCGCGGGGCTAGCCCAGTCGTAAAGACGTACCCTATAGGGACTATCCTTACATTATAGCGACTAGGATAATCCGTCAATCCACCTTGATTGCCAAGTAGTTAAACAAATTTTTCAGTTAATTGTATTGATAGTGATTAACCTTCTGGCAAAAAAATTAACTAATCTCCTACACTATCTAGAGAGGCGCTCGGATGCGTGACACTAACACGAGCGGTTTCGGTAGCACTCTTCACTGCATAGTTTGGTAGGGTATCGGGGAGCGGTAGTCCCGGAGAGGAACTCCGTGGGCGGGTCGCCGGGGAGGGGGTATGATAAGCACCATTGCGTTATTCTGGGCTTTGTGTGTCGTTTGCATTGTTAATATGGCGCGCTATTTCTCGTCGTTGCGCGCACTGTTAGTGGTACTTCGTGGTTGCGATCCATTGCTTTACCAGTATGTTGATGGCGGAGGCTTTTTTACCTCGCATGGGCAACCCAACAAGCAGATGCGTCTGGTGTGGTATATCTACGCCCAGCGCTATCGCGATCATCATGATGATGAGTTTATTCGCCGCTGTGAGCGCGTGCGCGGTCAGTTCATTCTCACCAGTTCGTTATGTGGCCTGGTATTAATCAGTATGGTTGCGCTGATTATCTGGCACTGAAGCTGATGACAGCGTAAAAAAAAAAGCGGACCTGTTTGCAGGCCCGCTTTTTTATTGCGCATTCGCTTAGATAAGCTTCAGGGAGAGCCAGTACAGCCCCCCGGAAAGAATAATCGCCGCAGGCAGGGTGAAGACCCAGGCCATCAGAATGCTGGTCACTGTTTTACGCTGTAAGCCGCCACCGTCAACGACCATCGTACCCGCAACGGAAGAGGAGAGTACGTGGGTGGTGGAAACTGGCATACCGGTATAACTGGCGAGACCGATAGAGACGGCGGCCGTCATCTGCGCCGACATCCCCTGAGCATAGGTCATGCCTTTCTTACCGATTTTCTCACCGATAGTGGTTGCCACGCGACGCCAGCCAATCATCGTACCGCAGCCCAGAGCCAGCGCAACGGCCATGATGATCCACACCGGAGCGTACTCAATGGTGCTCAGCATGTCGGTTTTCAGTTTCTTCAACAGACGCTGATCGTCGTTGCTTACACCAGGCAGTTTCACGACCTTATCGGTGGTATCGGAAATGCACAGCATAATACGGCGCAGTTGTCCGCGCTGCTCAACGCTTAACTTGTCGTAGGTTTCCAGATTCGCCAGCATACCTTTCGCACGTTCCAGCGCGTTAATGGTATTAGCCGGGTGGCAATGGAACTCTGTCGTCGTCGCTGTACCTGTTTCCGTCGGTGACGGAATCAACTGGTCTACGCCGGTCGCCTGCTTGAGCAGGTCAGGACGTTGCTGGAAGAAGGTTTCGACGTTATTGATAGCATCGCGGGTACGGGTAATTTCGTAACCGGAAGCGTTCATATTCACCACGAAACCGGCAGGTGCTACGCCAATCAGTACCAGCATGACCAGACCAATGCCTTTCTGCCCGTCGTTTGCGCCATGAGAGAACGCCACGCCGATTGCGGAGAGGATCAGTGCGATACGCGTCCAGAATGGCGGCTTTTTCTTGCCGTCTTTCTTTTCACGCTCTGCTGGCGTCAGGTGAATACGGGCACGTTTTTTAGTACCGCTCCAGTAGCGACGCAGCAAAAAGATCAGGCCGCCTGCAACCACCAGGCCGACAATCGGCGAGATGATAAGAGAGGCAAAAATACCCATCACTTTCGGGATGTTAAGTGCATCCACGACCGATGTGCCATTCATCAACGCATTGGTTAAACCAATACCGATAATCGCGCCAATCAGCGTGTGGGAGCTGGATGCAGGCAAACCAAAGTACCAGGTACCCAGGTTCCAGATAATTGCCGCCAACAGCATAGAGAACACCATGGCGAGGCCATGTGATGAACCCATGTTGAGCAGCAGATCCGTTGGCAACATATGCACGATGGCATACGCTACGCTGAGACCGCCCAGCAAAACACCAAAGAAGTTAAACACCGCAGCCATGATCACCGCCAATTGCGAACGCATGGCACGGGTGTAGATCACAGTAGCGACGGCATTGGCTGTATCATGGAAGCCGTTAATTGCTTCGTAGAACAGAACAAAAGCCAAAGCAAGCAAGAGTAAAAGCCCGGTATGTAAATCCAGGCCAGCAAACAAATGTAGCATAGGACGTTACGCCATTTTGAGGACATGAACGCGGCGCATTATCAGTGACTTTGGCGGCGCGGGCAAAGTGAAATATAGAGTTTTTTTGATTTGTCTCCTGCTTTGTATGACACCACTAAAGAATTATCTTATAGAATTCAGATAAATACCTATTTTTGATGGTTTGGTGCTGGTGCGGCCACTGAGGAATCTTTACAATTCACGCCCGCTTTTTAGAGAGGATCGCAACGTGGAAAGGTTTGATACCGTTATTATAGGCGCTGGCGCAGCGGGTATGTTCTGTGCCGCGCAGGCAGGACAAGCAGGAAGTCGAGTACTGCTTATTGATAATGGTAAAAAGCCCGGGCGCAAGATCCTCATGTCTGGCGGGGGGCGCTGTAACTTTACCAATCTTTATGTCGAGCCTGCGGCTTATTTGAGTCAAAACCCTCATTTCTGTAAGTCAGCGTTGGCGCGCTATACCCAGTGGGATTTTATCGATCTGGTGGGTAAACACGGCATTGCCTGGCATGAAAAAACGCTCGGCCAGCTTTTTTGTGACGACTCCGCGCAGCAAATAGTCGATATGCTGGTAGCGGAATGCGAAAAAGGTAACGTTACGATGCGCTTACGTAGCGAAGTTCTGAGCGTTGCACGGGATGATGAGGGCTTTACGCTGGAGCTCAACGGCGCAACCGTTGGTGCGACGAAACTGGTGATTGCCAGCGGTGGGCTTTCTATGCCGGGTCTGGGTGCGACGCCATTTGGTTATAAAATTGCCGAACAGTTTGGCCTGAATGTGCTGCCAACGCGTGCGGGTCTGGTGCCTTTTACGCTGCATAAGCCGCTGCTTGACCAGCTTCAGGTGCTCTCCGGCGTGTCTGTTCCCTCTGTCATTACCGCCGAGGACGGCACCGTATTTCGTGAAAACCTGCTCTTTACGCACCGTGGGCTGTCAGGCCCGGCCGTTTTACAAATTTCGAGTTTTTGGCAGCCGGGTGAATTTGTCAGCATTAATTTGTTGCCAGATGTTGACCTCGAAAGCTTCCTTGATGAACAGCGCAGCGCGCATCCCAATCAGAGTCTGAAGAACACGCTGGCGATGCAATTACCGAAGCGACTGGTGGAGTGTTTGCAGCAGTTGGGGCAAATCCCGGACGTGACGTTGAAGCAGCTTAACCTACGCGATCAACAAGCGCTGGTGGAAACGCTGACCGAATGGCGCGTGCAGCCAAACGGCACGGAAGGGTATCGCACGGCAGAGGTGACGCTGGGCGGAGTAGACACCAACGAATTGTCTTCACGGACCATGGAAGCCCGCAAAGTACCGGGCCTTTATTTCATTGGCGAAGTGATGGACGTCACCGGCTGGCTGGGTGGTTATAACTTCCAGTGGGCATGGTCGAGCGCCTGGGCGTGTGCGCAGGATTTAGTGTTGTCCGAGGACAATAAAGTTGTACACAAAGCACTAAAGTTGTAACCATTCTCAAAAAACGACGCTAATGTTGTATACTTACTGAATGTGTGGTTATAGGGTTGGAGACTATAAAATGCACATATAGGTACGTATCAATGTCGTTTTTAGGGTACGATCATGGCTAGGGGTAGGCGTCTCAAATCCTATTTGGATTATGAAAATGCGCTAGGTGACGGCATAGGAGTGGGCTATGGCCAAAGTTATCAGCCCTGGCTTAGAGCTCAGGACGTTAAATCCCGTGGAAACCGTTCGATAGTCTTTGGCCTTAAGACGTTTCGAAACCATCATCTCCTTTCTTCTGTCGAAAGTAACTTTTTCTATCTGGCTGAGTTTAATGACTCGGTGATTGATATCCGGGAACAATTCCCACTCTTTCCTCTCCGGCTTACCCAACAAATAGCAAATCATCTACATTTTCAACATCCTATGGTGAGGGGAGTAAGAGGAGTACCTGTCGAAGTTCTGAATGTTATGACAACCGATTTTTTACTGACCTTGAGAACTCCTGAAGGCGGACTTCGATACAAAGCTATAGCAGTAAAACATAACGAGAGCATACCTGAACGCGAAGCCCAAAAACTTGAAATAGAGAGGATGTTTTGGCAGTTGATTGATGTTGAGTTTCAAATTTATGTTGGCTCGGAACTCAATAACGTCGTCGGTAAAAACATTTGCTGGGCGGTGATGCTGCCAACTTACTGATTTAGT
>NZ_SZWP01000098.1:0-5600 GCF_005280825.1 Citrobacter sp. wls829 | reverse complement strand
ATAGTGATAATGCTGTTGTAATTTCAGCAGTAACTGGCTGAGATAAAGAGGCAAACTACTGTCCTCAAGAAGGGTACTCAGTCGACTAATAACGGCAGCACCTCGCGGAACGCTGATACCAAATTCCAGCAGAAAAGCATGCATCTGATTAGTTGTTTTCACCTTATCCTGAACCAGGGATTCACGGACACGATGCAGAGCTCGCATTGCCTGCTGAGATTCGGTTCTGGGCTGCACGAAACGCATAGATGGACGTGATGCTGCTTCACAGATAGCTTCAGCATCAACGAAGTCATTTTTGTTGCTTTTAACGAATGGGCGGACAAATTGCGGTGATATCAGCTTTGGAAAATGCCCTAACTCTGCCAGCTTGCGTGCCATAAAGTGAGAACCGCCACAGGCTTCCATCGCGATGGTTGTTGCCGGGCATGTCGCCAGAAATTCGATTAGCTTTGGTCGGGTGAATTTTTTACGGTAAACGGCCTTCCCACGATGATCCTGACAATGAATATGGAAAGAGTTCTTACCCAGATCGATACCAATAAGCGCAATGTTTTCCATGATGGTTCTCCGAATGAAAGCCTGTCCTCAGCATAGTACTGGGAAGGAGGGAGTGACCATCTCATTAAATAAAGCACGTTAAGCCCATTGCAGACTCTAGATATTGACGAGTACGTCGGGTTTTCTCTTGTTTGAGTTGCCTCTTGTGGTAAGATAGTAATCAATTACTATCTTACCAGGAGTGCTCGTGGACACCCATCCAAAGCATCTGCCGGCCGATGAACGTCGTGCCGTAACTGTCGAGTCCGTCGTGGCGCTTGCCGGTTCGCAAAACCCAAGCGAGATAACCACTGCGGCTATCGCTAAACACATGAACTTGACCCAGGGTGCGCTGTTTCGGCACTTCCCGAACAAGGAAGCCATTTGGCAGGCGGTCATGGAGTGGGTAGCAGAGCGCCTATTAGCCAGAATCGATCGATCCGCACAAGGAATCGAGTCGCCCTTGGCAGCCATGGAGGCGATGTTCATGAGTCATATCGAATTCGTAGCTGAGCACCCAGGCGTGCCAAGAATGATGTTTGGTGAGCTTCAGCGTGCCGAATCGACACCGGCCAAGCGCATGGTGCAAACCTTGATTCAGCGCTACGGCGAACGTTTGCATCGTCTCATCGAGAAAGGCAAGGCCAGCGGCGAGTTGTCTCCCTCGCTTGACAACGAGGCGGCGGCAACGCTGTTCATTGGCACGATCCAGGGCTTGGTCATGCAATCGCTGTTAGCGGGTGATGTGGGACGTATGCACCGCGATGCGCCGCGCGTCTTTGCAATTTATCGGCGTGGCATAAGGAGTGCGCAATGAAAAAGTTACCCTTGCAAGGCCGCACCCTGGCACTGCTTGCCGTCATCATTCCTTTGCTGGTGCTTTTTATTTATGTCGGTCTGCGATCAGGGCCGCTCGCCCCGGTCGCTGTGACGGTGGCAAGCGTGGAATCACGGGCTATCACACCGGCGCTGTTCGGCATCGGCACGGTGGAGGCGCGCTACACCTACAAGATCGGGCCGACGTTTGCCGGGCGCGTCAAACGCCTGGAGGTGCATGTAGGCGGCCAGGTCAAGGCCGGACAGGTGCTCGGCGAGATGGAGCCGGTCGACCTTGATGATCGGGTGCGCTCACAGGAGTCTGTATTCAAGCGGGCGGAAGCGGCTTTGCGCGAGGCAGAAGCCCGGCAAGCCTACGCGCAAACCCAGGCGCGCCGCTATGAGCAATTGTTTGCGGTGCGCTCGACCAGCGAGGAAATCGTCACCACCAAGCGGCAGGAACTGCAGATCGCCGATGCCGCCCTATCCGCCGCTCGGGAAGATATTGCCCGGGCACGCTCCGACCGCGAAGCACTCGTCGCGCAGCGGAGCAATCTGCGCCTGATCGCGCCGGTCGACGGTGTAGTCGCCGTGCGCGATGCCGATCCCGGCACGACCATCGTCGCGGGCCAGGCCGTGGTGGAAGTGATCGACCCCAAGAGTTTGTGGATCAATGTGCGCTTCGACCAGATCAGCGCATCGGGGCTGGCTGGGGGGCTGCCGGCTCATATCGTCCTGCGTTCGCGTGGTGGCCAGACCTTGAAAGGTCGCGTGCTGCGGGTGGAACCCAAGGCCGACGCGGTAACCGAGGAAACGCTTGCCAAGGTGACATTCGATAACAAACCAGAACCTTTGCCACCAGTGGGTGAACTGGCCGAAGTCACGGTTGACTTGCCGGCGCTCCCGGCCGCTCCACTGATCCCCAACGCTGCCGTCCAGCGTGAAGGCGATAAAGTTGGTGTCTGGCAAATCGTGGATGGTGATCTGCATTTCTCCCCGGTCAAGCTCGGCACTTCCGACCTCAATGGTTACGTGCAGGTGCGCGAAGGGCTCAAGAATGGGGACCAGGTTGTGACCTATAGCGAAAAGGCACTGACGGCGCGCAGCCGCATCCATGTGGTCGAGCATATCCCGGGAGTTTCACGATGATCAGCCTGGCCGGCCGCGACATTCTCCATGCCTGGGGGAAATTCGTCTTCACCGGCATCGGTCTGGGTCTGCTGATCGGCGTCACCCTAGTCATGGCTGGGGTGTACCGAGGCATGGTGGACGACGGCAAGGCGTTGCTCGACAACAGTGGCGCTGACCTTTGGGTGGTGCAAAAGGATACTCTGGGTCCTTATGCGGAGTCGTCCAGCCTCAACGATGACGTGTATCGCGCCATTCTCGCCATGCCGGGAGTCTCACAGGCAGCGAACGCGACCTACCTGACCATGCAGGTACGCAAGGGCGAGAGTGATGTACGCACCATGGTGGTCGGCATCGCGCCCGGTGCGTTGGGGGCTACACCCGGATGGCCTCCTTATCTCGTCGCTGGACGCCAGATCACGCGCGGTCACTACGAGGCTGTGGCCGACATCGCCACCGGCTTCAAACTGGGAGATCGTCTTGCCATTCGCCGCAATCATTACACCGTCGTGGGGCTGACACGGCGCATGGTGTCGTCCAGCGGCGACCCGATGGTATTCATTCCGCTCAAAGATGCCCAGGAGGCCCAGTTCCTCAAGGACAACGATGCCATCTGGCAAAGCCGGCGTCGCACCGAAGCCAACCCGGTCTTCAATCGACCCGGTGATCCAGGTTTGCTGGATGCCGTGATTGCTTCACAGAGCAGCAACGCGTTCGTCAATGCCGTGCTGGTCACTCTGAAACCTGGTCATGCGCCGGACGAGGTTGCCGAATCCATCCAGCGCTGGAAGCGTTTGACGGTCTACACCCGGGCACAGATGGAAGACATCCTCGTCGGCAAGCTGATCGCCACCTCGGCCAAGCAGATCGGCATGTTCCTTGTGATTCTGGCCATCGTTAGCGCGGCCATCGTTGCCTTCATCATCTATTCGCTGACGATGGACAAAATCCGTGAGATCGCGGTGTTGAAGCTCATCGGCACACGCAACCGAACCATCGCCGCGATGATCATGCAGCAGGCGCTCGCCCTGGGCGTGATTGGCTTCGTGGTCGGCAAGATCACAGCCACCTTTTCAGCACCGGCTTTTCCAAAATATGTCCTGCTCACGCCAATGGATTCTGTCGCCGGTTTTTTTGCCGTGCTCGTGATCTGCGTTCTAGCTAGCCTCGTCGCCATTCGCATAGCACTCAAGGTCGATCCGGCCGAAGCCATTGGAGGTTGAGATGAGTGGCAAAGGGATACACATCGAAAGTTTAAGCAAGCGGTATGGCGATGGTGACACCGCTGTCTTTGCCTTGAGAGACGTGAATATGCATGTTGCGCCTGGTGAAGTGGTGGGACTGATCGGCCCTTCCGGGTCCGGCAAGAGCACGCTGCTCAAGTGTCTGGGTGCGGTGATCGAACCGACCGCCGGTCGCATGACGCTGGGCGATGAAGTGATCTACGCCGATGGCTGGAAAGTCCGCGACCTGCGCGCCTTACGGCGTGACAAGATCGGTTTCGTTTTCCAGGCGCCGTACCTGATTCCGTTTCTCGATGTCACCGACAACGTGGCGCTGCTGCCGATGCTTGCAGGCGTCGCGAATGGAGAGTCGCGCGCGAAGGCACTGGAATTGCTCACAGCGCTTGATGTGCAACACCGAGCTCGCGCAATGCCCTCGCAACTCTCCGGTGGCGAGCAGCAACGGGTCGCCATCGCGCGCGGACTGGTCAATCGTCCGCCGGTGATCCTGGCTGATGAACCCACTGCGCCGCTGGATTCCGAGCGCGCCATGGCTGTAATCCGCATCCTCAACGACATGGCCCGGAAGTTCGAGACCGCCATCATCGTCGTCACCCATGACGAAAAGATCATCCCCACATTCAAGCGCATCTACCACATCCGCGACGGCGTGACCCATGAGGAAGCTGGCGAAGGGCGGGAGTTCGAATGAGAGAACGATTGAATTACAGGAGAATTTCATGACCCACCGCAAACACAGCCACGCATTTGGAACTATCACCCTGACCGTTACGGCCTGCCTGCTTTTATGGGGTTTTCAGTTGCCAGCTTGGGCTGGTGACGCTACCCAGGTTGAGCCACTGGCGCTACGCAAGATCATGCAGGAACTCGGGCGCAACATGCAGGCTATTACCGGTGCGATTTCGCAGGAGGAATGGGTTCAGGTCGTTCAGCTCGCCCCAAAAGTTGCTGCACACCCCGAGCCACCGCTTACTGAAAAAATGCGCATCCTTGCTTACCTCGGCGCTGATGCGACCAAGTTCAGAAACTTTGACGCGCAGACTCACGAGGCGGCGCTGGCCATGAAGCTGGCTGCTGCGAGCAGCGACGGCAAGGCGGTGATCCAATCATTCGCCCTATCTGTCCCCGCTGGGGTGGGAGCATATCAACCTGACCGGCGATTACCTATGGCGCAGCAGTGCCAAGGTCGGTGCGGGGAAGTTCAGGCCATTGCGACCGCTGCCACCGGCTTAGCGTGCTTTATTTAATGAGATGGTCACTCCCTCCTTCCCGGTACTATGCTGAGGACAGGCTTTCATTCGGAGAACTATCATGGAAAACATTGCGCTCATTGGTATCGATCTGGGTAAAAACTCTTTCCATATTCATTGCCAGGATCGTCGCGGGAAGGCTGTTTACCGTAAAAAATTTACCCGGCCAAAGTTGATCGAATTTTTGGCGACATGCCCCGCTACAACCATCGCAATGGAAGCCTGTGGCGGTTCTCACTTTATGGCACGCAAGTTGGAAGAGTTGGGGCATTCCCCAAAGCTGATATCACCACAATTTGTCCGCCCGTTCGTTAAAAGCAATAAAAACGACTTTGTCGACGCCGAAGCTATTTGTGAAGCTGCATCGCGTCCGTCTATGCGTTTTGTGCAGCCCAGAACGGAATCTCAGCAGGCAATGCGGGCTCTGCATCGTGTCCGTGAATCCCTGGTTCAGGATAAGGTAAAAACAACCAATCAAATGCATGCTTTTCTGCTGGAATTTGGCATTAGCGTTCCCCGAGGAGCTGCCGTTATTAGCCGACTGAGTACCATTCTTGAGGATAATAGTTTGCCTCTTTACCTCAGCCAGTTATTGCTGAAATTACAACAGCATTATCACTAT
>NZ_SZWP01000099.1:0-16300 GCF_005280825.1 Citrobacter sp. wls829 | reverse complement strand
GTGGTGGTGGTGGTGGTGGTGATAATCCCGGGATCGGGAATGGAAACGGGAATAATCCGGGAAACGGCAACGGTAATAACCCTGGAGGTGGAAATGGCGATGGCGACGGTGGAACCCCACCAACAACGCCAGCGCTCCCCGGCGTTCCCGTCATCACCAGCGTAGTCGATAACCAGGAGCTGATTACTGGCATTGTCAATCAACAGGAGTCCACCAACGACAATACCCCTACGCTTCAAGGGACGGGAACGGCTAATACCACGTTGCATATTTTCGATAATGGCAAAGAGATTGGCCAGATCACCATCGATGCCAGTGGTAACTGGCCATTTACACCATCTCCCCCTCTCGCGGATGGTACCCACCAGTTTACAGTCAGCGCGTCGAACAGCGCGGGCAGCAGTGGCATGTCAAACAGTTGGGTTATTATCATTGATACCCTCGCCCCTGATGCGCCTGCTCTCTCTCAGGAACTAGATGATGTCGGATCCATTCAAGGTTTTATCGCCAGTAACGCCGTGATCGACGATGACACGCCGACGCTCTCTGGTATCGGTGTTGCCGGCAATTTCATCAGCGTCTACGACAACGGTATCCTGATTGGCATGACGCAGGTTGATGAGAATGGTAACTGGACATTCACACCGGATACGCCGTTGAGCGAAGGCGTTCACAATCTGACGCTGACGCAAACCGACCCTGCAGGTAACGTCAGTGCAGAAACCACCGTGCCCACCTTCACTGTCGATATCACCCCGCCTCCGGCGGCAGCGATTACCAACGTCAACCCGGAAGGGACAACTGTCACCGGCAGCGCAGAGCCAGGCAGCACGGTCAGTATTATCGGCAGTAATAATCTGCTGCTGGGTTCGGCCGTTGTAGGCCAGGACGGCACTTTCAGCATCGCGATTTCACCGTCGCAGACCCACGGTGAATCACTTACCGCAAAAATTCATGACGAAGCGGGCAACGTCGGGCCAGACACACCATTCAACGCTCAGAACTCAGGCTATCCTGGCGTACCGGTTATCGTCAGCGTGATGGATGACGTCGCCCCGTCAACCGGGCCGTTGAGCAATCATCAGGCGACTAACGATAACAAGCCCACGCTTTCCGGTACCGCTGACGCCAACAGCACGGTGAATATTTACGACAACGGCGTAGCGGTCGACAGCGTACAGGCTGACGGCAACGGCAACTGGAGCTGGACATCAAGCTCACCGCTGGATGACGGCCCGAACGCCTTTACCGTCACCGCAACCAACCAGTCGGGTACCGGGGGAGTGTCGACCGCATTCAACATTAATATTGATACTCTGCCGCCGTCTGCGCCTGACGATCTCAACGTCTCGGCAGATGGCGCTGTCGTAACCGGGAAAACCGAGCCCGGCAATACCGTGGTGATCACCGACAGTAAAAATATCCCCATTGGCAGCGGCGTCGCCGGGCCGGATGGTTCATTTACCATTACCATCAAGCCGCCGCAGACCAATGGCGAAACGCTTACAGCCATCTCGACCGATCCCGCAGGAAACTCAAGTCCGCCAGAAACGGCAGTTGCGCCGGACATCACCGCCCCACAACCGCCCACAAACCTGGTGATTAATGGCGCGGGCAACGAGGTCACCGGCAAGGCCGAGCCTGACAGTACGGTCAATATTCTGGATCCACGCGGCAATATCATTGGCACAACGACAGCCACTGCAGATGGGGACTTCACCGCAGCGCTGGTACCGCCGCAGACGAATGGTGAGATCCTGACGGCAAACGCGACCGATGCAGCAGGTAACAAAGGGGGCAATGCCTCCGTCACCGCGCCGGATACCACGGCACCGGATGCACCGACAGATGTTATCGTCGCTGGAAATGGAGGGTCGGTGAGCGGCCACGCCGAGGCCGGAAGTACCGTCACCGTCAAAGACAGCGATGGTCATATTATTGGCAAGGGCCAGGCGGACAGCGGCGGCAACTTCACCGTGTCAATCGCACCGGCGCAAATCAACAGTGAGACGGTTACCGTCACCGCCACGGACGGCAAAGGCAACGAAAGTCTGCCAACTTCAGCAATAGCACCAGATCTCACTGCACCCGAACAGCCGATTATTATCGCCGTCACAGACGATGTTGCGGATTACACTGGCCGCATTGATGACAATGGATTGACCAACGACGATAAACCCAAAATTGAAGGCACTGCCGAGGCCAACTCTCAGGTTAAGATTTACGATAACGGTAACCTGATCGCGACCGTCACCGCCGATCTCAACGGCAACTGGAACTATACGCCCACCACCGCGCTGGCGCAGGGTGCGCACGTCTTTACGGTGACAGCTACCGATGCCGCCAGTAACACCAGCAGTGCCGCCAGCTGGAAAATCATTGTCGACAGTATCGCCCCCACCGTGCCGGCCATTACGCTTATCAACGATGACGTCGGCAGCATCACCGGTAACGTCGCGAACAACGGGGTCACCAATGACAAAACCCCAACGTTCTCGGGAACCGGTGAACCCGGCTCGCTGGTGACGCTGTATGATAATGGCCTGCAGATGATGGTTATTCTTATCGACAGAACAGGCACCTGGAGCCATAGCGTGCCAGCCAATGAGGCCCTTAGCGAAGGCACCCACCGTTTTACGCTGACCGCAACGGATGCCGCCGGTAACGTCGTCACCGCCCCCCCTGTCATCATAACGGTCGACACCAAAGCGCCCGATGCCCCCATTATTTCGAGCGCCACGGACGACGTAGGCAGTTTGCAAAGCGACCTGGCCAATGGCGGACGTTCAGACGATACCCTCCCGCTGCTGAAAGGCACCGGAGTCGCAGATTCCACGATCACAATTTACGATGGGGCTACCCCCATAGGCACTGCCACAGTGACGCCGGAAGGAAGCTGGAGTTTTCAGGTCACTCAACCGCTGAGTGAGGGTCCACACGCGCTGTCAGCTATTGCGACAGATAAAGCGGGTAACGCCAGCAGTGCCGGTAATTTCACACTGACGATTGATACCACGCCGCCAGCCGCCCCTGTTATCACCTCGGCGGAAGGACTTATTGGCAGTGAGACAAAACTGCTGGCTAACGGCGGGAGCACCAAAAGCGACAACCCCAAGCTGTCAGGCACCGGCGAGCCGGGTGCGACAATTACCGTTTTTGATAATGACGTCCGTCTGGGTACGGCCACCGTGCAGCCAAACGGCACCTGGACCTTTACTCCAACGTTGCTTACAGACGGTCCACACAAATTCAGCGCCACAGCGACGGACGTGGCTGGCAACACGGGGATCCCGTCCGCCAGCTTTACGCTGACGGTAGATAACCTGCCGCCCGCGAAGCCAGAGCCGCCAACCATCACTGATGATGCCAATCCGATAACCGGCATTATCACTAACGGCATCACCAACGATACCACGCCAACCTTCAGCGGAACCGGGAGTGCCGGAGATGTTATCGCCATCTATCTTGACGGCAGAACCGAACCGCTAGGCACGGCGACGGTCGGGGCGGATGGCACCTGGAGCTTTACGCCAACCGACCCGATTAATCCGGACAGCTATCAGGTCACCCTCACCACCACCGATCCGGCGGGCAACGTCAGCCCGCGTTCGGATGCCGTCACCCTGGGCATCGATACGACGCCGTCCGCGCCGCCGGTTATCACCGCGGTTAATGATGACGCCGGCGATGTCAGAGGCGATCTCGCCGCCGGCGCGGTGACGGATGACACCACGCCGACCATCCGCGGAACCGGCTCCAACGGTGACATCATCACCCTGTACAATGGCAGTACGGTAATTGGCACGGCTACCGTTGCAGGCGGCGTCTGGAGTATCACGCCCAACCCGGCGCTGACCAACGGCAGCTACACGCTGACCGCCATCGCCACCGATGCGGCAGGAAATGCCAGCGACGCCTCAAACAGCGTCTCGTTTACGGTGAACAGCACAGCATTGAAGTTGCCCCAGGTCACGGATATTGAAGATGACGCTGGGGTTATTATCGGTTCGCTAACCAACAACAGCGTCACGGACGATACCACCCCAACGATCAGCGGAACCGGTACACCGGGCAGTACAGTGTTAATTTTCGATGGCAGCAATCCCGTAGCGATTGCCACGGCCACCGTCGCGGCGAACGGCAGTTGGAGTATAGATGTTCCCCTGACACCCAACGTCACTCACACGCTGACTTTCGGTGCCCAGGACGCTGCCGGTAACGTGCTGGCAGCAGGAAACCCCGTGACGTTAATCGTCGATACCTTGCCACCTGTAATGCCAACCGTCAGTGGCGTAGATCCAAACGGGACGCTGGTTAGCGGCACGGCCGAACCGGGCAGCACCGTTATCATTCGCCGCGACAACACGATTCTCGGTCAGGGTATTGCCGACGACGAGGGAAATTATTCCGTTACCCTCTCACCGGCGCAAACAACCGGTCAGGCACTGGACGCTATCGCCCAGGACCCGGCAGGTAATCAGAGCGATCCCACGCCGTTTAACGCCGCGACGTCCAGCATCCCCCACCCGCCGACGCTGGAAATTGTGGACGATGTGGCCCCGGTCATGGGCGTGATTGGCAACGGTAAAACCACCAATGACACCTTACCGCTGCTGCAAGGAACCGCCACTCCGGGGGCTACGGTAAACATTTACCAAAATGGGACCCTACTCGACACAGTGACCGCCGACGCCACCTCCGGCGCATGGAGCTATCAACTGTCCACGCCACTGACAAACGGTACCGCGTATAACTTCACCGTGTCGCAAACGGTAGGTAGTGCAGAGAGCGGTCAATCACCTAATTACACCATCACTATTGATACCGTCGCCCCGCAGGCGCCGATCATTACCAGCATTATTGACGATGTCACGCCCGGTACGGGCACGTTAGACAAAGGACAACTTACCAACGATTCCCGACCAACCTTTAACGGTACCGGCGAAGCGGGCGCAACCATCACTCTCTACGATGGCAACGGTGTCTATGCCACTACCACCGTCAACAGCAGCGGATTCTGGAGCTATACCCCAACCAATGCCCTGGGCGAAGGCCCGCATGACTTCACCGTGCGCGCGACGGACGCCGCAGGCAACCAGGGCTCTGCCTCCGACAGTTTCCGCATTATTGTCGATACCTTAGTCCCGGACGCGCCGTCCATTGTGACGGTGAAGGACAACGTCGGCACGGACCAGACGCTCACCTCCGGGCAGTCGACCAACGACAACACCCCAACACTGGAAGGCGTGACCGAGGCGAATTCGGTCGTCACTATTCTTGATAAAGGGACGGTAATCGGCACCACCACCAGCGACGCAGACGGTAACTGGAGCTTTACACCTGCCCCAGCGCTCGGTGAAGGCAATCACGCGTTAACCGCTACCGTCACCGATGGTGCGGGCAACATCAGTCCGGCAACGCCGCCGTTCCTGCTGGTTGTCGATACACTGGCGCCAGCCGCGCCAATCATCACCTCGGTGATTGACGACCAACCGGGAAATACCTCACTGACGAACGGGCAACTGACTAACGACGCGCAGCCAACGCTGAACGGCAAAGGGGAAGCCGGGGCGACTATCACGATAAAAGATAAGGGTGTCGAAATAGGTACCGCGCGGGTAGACGAATCCGGCAACTGGACCTTCACACCGGAAAACGCGCTGGGTCAGGGGCAGCATGTCTTCACCGCAACAGCTACAGATCCAGCCGGTAATACGGGTGGGGCCTCCTCCGCCTTTACCCTTGAACTGGATTCCGTTGCCCCGCAGGCACCGGTCATCAGTAACATACAGGACAACACGGCCCCCACCACCGGGCCAATAGGTAACGGCCAGACGACCAACGAAACCCGTCCAGCGCTGAGTGGAACGGGTGAAATCGGCGCAACGATTACTATCCTGAACGACGGTTTGCCCATTGGCACCACCACCGTCGGTGCAGGCGGCACCTGGAGCTTTACGCCAACGGACGCTCTGAGTAACGGTCCGCATACGCTGACCGCCACCGCCACCGACAGCGCGGGCAATACCAGCCCGGCCTCCAGCGGCGTTACGTTCACGGTTGATACGGTATCACCGAACACGCCGGTTATTACCCAGGTCAGCGATGATGTCGGCCCACTAACAGGAAATCTAAACAACGGTCAGGCGACAAACGATGCGCGCCCTACCCTTAACGGTACGGCGGAGGCCAATTCGACGGTCAAAATCTATGACAACGGCACGCTTATCGACACGGTTTCTGCAGACGGAAACGGCGTATGGAATTTTACACCGGGGAGTGCGCTGGGTAACGGCAATCACGTGTTGACGGTGACATCCACCGACGCGGCCGGCAACGTCAGCGTGTCGTCTGCCGGGTTTGCCCTGATTGTGGATACCGTCGCCCCGCTGGCACCCACCATTATCCAGGCCTTTGATGACGTACAACCGGGCACCGGCACGCTGTCGAGCGGTGCCTGGACCAACGATACCCGCCCCGTGCTGAGCGGTTCTGCGGAGGCCAACGCCCGGATTGCCATTTACGACAACGGCACGCTGCTGACGACAGTTACCGCAACAATAGACGGCACCTGGGAGTTTCTGTCCACTACGCTGGGTAACGGCCAGCATGTCTTTACCGCCATCGCCACGGATGCGGCCGGAAACGTCGGCCCGGCGTCAAGCGGATTTATTCTCAACGTTGATACCGTTGCGCCATCAACGCCGCTCCTGACCTCGGTGGTGGATGACATCACTGGCGGCGTGTTTAATGCCGTACTGAGCAACGGGCAACTGACCAATGACGCCCGCCCTACGCTTAACGGTACCGCCGAAGCGGGCAGCACCGTCAGTATTTACGACGGCAGCACGCTGCTCGGCACCGCCGTCGCGCAAAGTAACAACAGCTGGTCGTTTACCCCAACGGCACCGTTGGGGAATGGTTCGCACACCTTTACCGTCACCGCCACCGACCCCGCGGGCAACACCAGCGGTGCAACGGCGGGCTTTACGATTAACGTGGACACCACCGCCCCCACGCTGCCGTCAATTAGCAGCATTGTTGATGATGTCGGTCCCAATACCGGGTCGATTGGCAACAACCAGCCCACCAATGACTCGCGCCCCACGTTAAACGGCACCACGGAAGCCAATGCCCGGGTTGATATTTATGACAACGGCAACTTTGTCACCAGCGTAACGGCGGATGGCAGCGGCAACTGGAACTACACCCCGTCTACCGCACTGGGTCAGGGCCCCCATTCATTTACTATTACCGCAACGGACAGCGCGGGCAATACCAGCGGCATGTCGGCTGCCGCGTCGATTGTGGTCGATACCGTCGCTCCGGGTATTCCCACCGCTCTGGCGGTTAACGCCAACGGTACTGTGCTGACCGGCGTTGCGGAAGCCAACAGCACGGTGATCGTCACGACAAGCAGCGGCACCGTGCTCGGCACCGCCACGGCCAACGCCGCCGGCAACTTCACCTTTACCCTCAACCCGCCGCAGATCAGCGGACAAACGCTGCAGGTTAGCGCGCAGGATGCCGCCGGGAATACCGGCACGCCTGGCAACGCGCTGGCCCCGTTTACCGGGGTACCACCCGCACCGATTATCGCCAGCGTTTTTGATGACATTGGTACGGTCACTGGCAATGTCGCCGCCGGAAAAACCACCAATGACACCCGTCCGATGCTCAGCGGCACGGCACAGGCTAACGCCGTCGTCAGCCTGTACAACAACGGAACATTGATGGGCACCACAACCGCGGACGGCAACGGACTGTGGAGCTTTACCCCTTCCGGCGCGCTCAGTGAAGGCAACCACGCGTTTACCGCCAGTGCGGCTAACGCCAACGGTTCCGGCGTATTGTCTGGCGCGTTTAACGTCATTGTCGATACCACGCCACCGCCGCCGCCATCAGTGCTGATCAGCGCCGATGGCGGTACGGTCAGCGGCATCGCCGAAGCAGGCAGTACGGTCACTATCTCCCTGCCCGGCGGCGGCAGCATCACGGCGGTCGCCAACAGCAGCGGGGTCTACAGCGTCACCCTGCCGGTACGCCAGATTGAGGGCCAGTCGTTGTCCGCTACTGCGACCGACGCGGCAGGCAACACCTCAACGCCGACCAGCATCCTCGCGCCAGTCTTACCGCTGCTGGCTGAAGACAACGTCACTCGTCTGGCGCTACAAACCGACTTCACGGTCACCAACGAGCACAAAAGCGATTATGGCTTCCTGCTGGTCGGTGCAGTGGATAATGTGCTGAAGGTGCTGGGAGACAACACTGCACTCGTCAACTTCAACATTCAGACCGGCGGCAGCGGCACCATCACCATCAACGCGGCAGCAACCGGCATTGTGCTGTCGCTGCTGAGTACCATGGAGATTGTTATCCAGCGCTTTGACTCCACGCTCAACGCCTGGGTGACGGTGGTCGATACCGGTCAAGCCGATTTTGCCGACCTGCTGACGCTCAGCGCCTCCGGCGTGACGCTCAACTATGGCGGGCTTACCGGTGGGGACTACCGTGTCGTCAGCTACAACACCAGCCTGCTGGCGACCGGAGCCTTCACCAGTCTGGACGTGGCGGTGGTCAAAACCAGCGCCGGATCGATCACTGGTGGCACCAGCGAATCCGGCAATATCATCACCGATACCGACCCCACCAACGGGCAGGATAACGCCCCATCCGGCACGCGGGTGACGTCGATTACCGATGGCAACGGCAATGTGGTGAGCATTCCACTGGAAGGGGCTAATGTAGATGGTAAATACGGCACCCTGCATATTAATCAGGACGGGAGTTATACCTACACTCTTACCGATAAATCCGCCTCGGTATACGGTCGCTCCGAAAGCTTCACCTATACGCTGACGCACGGTAACGACCACTCTTCGGCAAAACTGGTGGTGGCGCTGGGCCAGGGTCCGACGACCAGTACGGTAACGGCAGCAGACGATGTGGCCTCACTGACCTACGGCACCGAGGTCAGCGTGGTCGACCACGGACCATCAAAACAAACCGGCTTTACGCTCGCCAGCGTAGGCCTGGGGAATGTGCTGGACGTCAGTCTGGTCGACGGGTTAACCAACCCCATCAAATTCAACGTTGAAGATGGCGCCACCCGCACGCTGACGATTCAGGCCGACGTTCTCGGCGTAACGCTCGGCGGCTTTGATCTGTACGTCTACCGTTTTAATGACGCTATTCAGCAATACGAGCAGTATCGGGTACAACCCAACTGGGTCACGGCAGTATTAGGTGGAAAATCAAAAGATTACACCATCACGCTGCCGGGCGGTGACTACCTGTTCCTGCTGAACGCCGGCGGCGGTCTGGCACTGTTAACCAGCTACACCCTGAATATTCAGGCCGATCACACCTATGCGGTGGACAGTCTGAGTGCCTCAACCAACGGCAATATTCTGGCCAATGATTCCGCGCCCGCCGGTACGGTTATCACCGACGTGAACGGCGTCGCAGTCAATTTAACAGGCACAACCCGTATTGAGGGACAGTACGGCACACTCACTATCGATGCGAAGGGGAACTACAGCTACACGCTGAAAAGCGGACTGGGCGCGGACAGCATCAATACGCCGGACAGCTTTGTGTATACGGTCAAGGCTCAAAATGGCGATACCGGCAGCGCGTCGCTGAACATCAAACCAACCCCGCTGGCGCTGGACGCGGTGAACGACACCAGCAGCCAGATGGCGGTCACGACGTTGCAGGATACGTCTCAGCCCTTTAGTGATTCCAGCGTGGGATCGGCCAGTTGGACCACTGTGCTGGGACCCAGCTCGAAAAGTGGTACCGGAACAGTTGAAGTCACAGCGGGTACAGCGGTGCAAAACGTGGTGCTGCATTTTAACGTGGCATCAGGGCTGACGCTGGGTGGGCTGAACGTAACCTGGGCGCTGTACGACAGCAATGGCGTTAAAGTTGCCGGGGATACCTTCAACGGCGGGCTCCTGATCGGCGGCAATCTTGATATTGCCCTGAACGGACTGGTGCTGCACGCCGGAAACTATCGCCTCGACTATACCGGCAACGCGGGTGCGCTGGGGCTAGGCACCATCACCATTACCCCCAGCGTGAAAGGAACAATAGTCGATCTCGATAACTTCGAAACCGCGGGCGTCAATAGCGTCACCGGCAACATCTATGACGGCGACCATATCGCCAGCGTGCACACCCTGCTGACGGTAAACGGCGCGGGCGGCAGTACCGCCACGCTGGATCCGCTGGGCAGCAGCACCGCCAGCGCCACGATCAATGGACTGTACGGCAAACTGACAATGGGCATTGATGGGCATTACGCCTATACCCTCAACAGCGATGTCTCACTGGAATCCATCAAGACCAAAGAGACATTTAACTACACCCTTAACGACCAAAAAGGACATACCGATAGCGCCACGTTGACCATCGATATGAATCCACAGGTGATCAGCACCGCGGAGGCCGATCGGGTTATCGGCAGCGCGTACGGCGATACGCTGATTTACCACCTGCTCAGCGCCAATAACGCAACCGGCGGCAACGGAACCGCGGACACCTGGAGCAACTTCTCGCTGGCGCAGGGTGACAAAATCGATATCGGCGACCTGCTGGTGGGCTGGAACGGGCAGAACGCCACGCTCGGCAATTATCTCACCGTGTCCACCAACGGTAACAACACCGTGGTGTCCATCGACCGCGACGGTACGGGCGCCACCTATCAATCAACCAGCCTTGTGACACTGGAGAACGTTCACACCACGCTCGATGAGCTGATCCAACAAAATCATATTGTGACCTGACGTGAGCACCAAAACGCCATAACAACAGCCCCGGATGCTATGACGTCCGGGGCAATAACAGTCGTCACTGCCGTATTTTGAAAGGGATATACGATGAGAAATGTCGCCTCTGTTACGTTGCTGCTGGCATTCACGCTCTGTTCCTTACAGGTGAATGCCGAAGATGAACCGCAAATCATTACGCCGGAAGGGCTGGCCACCAGCCAGATGCTCCCCTCTCTGGATGGGTCGGTGGCCGAACTCCCGCTGAGCGCCGCCGCGCCCGGCAACCTGACGCTTAACGATGCGGTAAGCCGCGCCGTAAGCTGGCATCCTGCGATCCGTGAATCGATCGGCAAACTGCTCTCGCAAAATGAGCAGATCGACGTGGCGAAATCCAAATACTATCCGCAGGTCACGGCCGGGGTGAACAACGGCTACAGCAATACCTATAACGATCATGGTTTCAGCCCGTCGCTGGTGATCTCGGTCTCGCAAATGCTGTATGACTTTGGCAAAGTCGCCAGTCAGGTACGCGCCGAGACTGCGGGGGCCGCCCAGCAGCAGGCTAACGTCTTACTCAGCATTGACACCGTCGCCCACGAAACCGCCAACGCCATTGTGCAGGTACAGTCCTGGCAGCAAATGGTCGACGCCGCCGAAGCGCAACTCTCCGCCCTGAACGGCATTGGCAGGCTGACCCGGCAACGTAACGATGAAGGAGCCACGTCGCTCTCTGACGTTGTACAAACCGATGCGCGTATCGAATCCGCCCGTTCGCAGCTGGCGCAGTATCAGGCGAACCTCGACAGCAGCAAGGCGACACTGATGAGCTTTCTTGGCTGGAATTCGCTCAACGGCGTCAGCAACGCGTTCCCGGTGAAACTGGACAGCAGCTGCGACATCACCAAGCCTGATGACAGGCTGGTACCTGCCGTGCTGGCAGCCTGGGCGCAGGCTAATGTTGCACAGGCCAATCTGGATTACGCCAACGCGCAGATGACGCCCACTATCTCTCTTGAGCCTTCCGCGCAGCACTATCTCAATGACAAATATCCCAGCCATGAGGTGCTCGACAAAACGCAGTACTCCACGTGGGTAAAAGTCGAGATGCCGCTGTATCAGGGAGGCGGGCTCACCGCCCGACGCAACGCCGCAGGTCATGCGGTAGACTCGGCACAGTATTCCATCCAGCGCACCCGCCTTGACGTGCGCCAGAAACTGCTCGAATCCCGCAGCCAGGCGATGAGTCTTGCCACCGCCCTGCAGATCCTGCGCCGCCAGCAACGACTGAGCGAACGCACGCGCGAACTGTATCAACAGCAATATCTGGATCTCGGCTCTCGTCCGCTGCTCGACGTGCTTAATGCCGAGCAGGAGGTGTATCAGGCCCGCTTTGCCGAACTGCAAACCCAAAGCCAGCTTCGTCAACTCCAGCTGAACTGCCTCTACAATACCGGCACGCTGCGCCAGGCGTTCGCCCTCAACAATCGCAGCATCCAGTCAGTGGAGATCCAGCTATGAGCCACGTCGAGCCGGGTGTAGAAGAGACGATTAGCGAGTCCGCCCTGAACCTGTGGGCGCAGGCCATTAGCCACATTGCCAGCCACTATCGCGTCACCTGCTCGCCCGGCGCGATTCAGGCCAACGCTCCGTGGTTTGCCGGAAAAAATAAGCCCCTCGCCCTGACGCAACTCGCGCGCCAGGCGGGGCTGTCGTTTCATACGCTGGATACCACAAAACAGCTGTTCAGCCAGTGGCGTTTACCGGTTGTGGCGGAGCTACGCGACGGCCAAATTATGGTAATAGAGCACTTCAACGGTAACGATGCGCTGGATGTGTTTATCATCGCCGAAGAAGGCCAGCGCAACCGGCTGGCGATTGCCGAGCTGCTGCCGGAGATCCACACCATTACCGCCCTGCGCCCGCTGTCGGCGCTCAAAGACAGTCGGGTCGACCGCTATGTTTCGCGCTTTAAGCCGGACTGGATGCGCGACCTGGTGCTACAGGACATCCGGCCTTACCTGCCGGTGATGGTAGCCGCGTTCCTGATTAACGTTCTGTCGCTCGCCGGGATTATCTTCTCGATGCAGGTTTACGACCGGGTGATCCCGGCCCAGTCGTATCCCACGCTGTATGTGCTCTCGACCGGCGTGCTGGTGGCGGTGCTGTTCGGCTTTTTACTGCGCGAAGCCCGTACCCATATCATGGATGTGCTCGGCAAGCGCGCCGACATGCGCATTTCCGATCGCGTGTTCAGCCACGCACTGCGCCTGCGTAACAGCGCCATCCCCCGCTCCACCGGCAGCTTTATTTCCCAGCTCCGCGAACTGGAGCAGGTGCGGGAGATGATCACCTCCTCAACCCTGTCGACCCTTGTCGATCTGCCCTTTTTCTTTTTGTTTATCGTCGTGATGGCCTGCATCGCCCCGCAGCTGGCGTGGATAGCGCCCGTCGCTGCGATCCTGATGATCCTGCCTGGCCTGCTGTTACAGAAGAAGCTGGCGGTGCTCGCCAACCAGGCTGCACACGAGTCCACGCTGCGTAACGCGGTGCTGGTCGAAAGCGTCCAGGGCTGGAGGACATCAAGCTGATGCAGGCGGAGAACCGCTTTTTGCAGCAGTGGAACAGCTACATCCGCATTACCGGCGAATCCGGACTGCGCACGCGCAAGCTGACTCAGGGGCTGATTGGCTGGGGCATGTCGGTACAAAGTCTGGTCTACGCTGCGATTATTATGTTCGGTGCGCCGATGGTCATCGAAGGCACCATGACTACCGGCGCGGTCGTGGCGGCCTCAATGCTCGGCTCAAGAATGATTGCCCCGATGGCAAATCTATGCGGCGTTTTGGCGCGCTGGCAGCAGGTCAAGGCAGCGAAGACGGGGCTGGACAGCATTATGCAGCTCCCCACCGAAACCCAGCACGATGAGAATCGGGTGCATCAGGAAATCTTTCGCGGGCACTATCTGTTTGAGAACGCCCACTTTCGCTACCACAGCGACGATCAGCAGGTGCCGCTGCGCATCGCCCGCCTCGAGGTGATGCCAGGGGAACGCATCGCCATCCTCGGGCGTAACGGCGCGGGGAAATCCACCCTACTACAGGCCATGGCGGGCGGTGTGGAGCTGATTCAGGGCGGCGTCCGGCTCGATAACCTGAGCCTGGCGCAGATCGACATGGCCGATTTACGCCGCAACATCGGCTTTCTCAGCCAAAATGCACGCCTGTTTTTTGGCACGCTGCGTGAGAACCTGACCCTCGGCGCCCCGCATGTCAGCGATGCTCAGATATTCGACGCGCTGGAAGTCAGCGGCGCAGCCACCTTTGTTAAACAACTCGCCAAAGGGCTGGGACACCCGATTATGGAAGGCGGCAACGGCCTCTCCGGCGGGCAGCGGCAATCCATTCTGCTGGCAAGAATGCTGCTGCGCTCGCCCAATATTGTGCTGCTCGACGAACCCAGCGCCTCGCTGGATGAACATACCGAGCGGGAGTTTATTCAACGGCTAAACCAGTGGCTCGGCAACCGCACGCTGATCGTCGCCACCCATCGCGTACCGGTTCTGGAACTGGTCGAGCGCGTGGTGGTGTTAAAAGAAGGTCAACTGGTGATGGATGCCCCGAAAGCACAGGCGTTGAACGCGAGTCGAGCGCCTGCACAGACTCACGGTCGGGAGTGGAAAAATGAAAACCAATCCGCATGATGCCGCCATGGACGACCTCGACATCCGCCACGAACAGCGCTTTTCCGGTGCCAGCCGTATTATCCTGCTCAGCACGCTGCTGTTTGCCATCCTCGGCATCTGGGCATACTTCGGGACGCTGGATGAAGTCTCCACTGGCAGCGGCAAAGTGATCCCCAGCTCGCGCGAACAGGTGTTGCAGTCGCTTGACGGCGGGATCCTCGCCGAACTGACGGTGCGCGAAGGAGACAAAGTACAGGCCAATCAGGTAGTGGCCCGTCTCGACCCTACTCGTTCGGAATCTAACGTCGGCGAAAGCGCCGCCCGATACCGCGCCTCGCTGGCCTCCAGCGCGCGACTCAATGCCGAAGTCAACGATCTGCCGCTGACCTTTCCCAATGCGCTGAACGCCTGGCCCGACCTTATCGCCTCCGAAACCCGGCTGTATAAAAGCCGTCGGGCGCAGCTTGCCGACGCGATGGTCGAACTCCAGGATGCGCTGGTCTCGGTAAATAAAGAGCTGGCAATCACCCAGCGGCTGGAGAAAAGCGGCGCCGCCAGCCATGTGGAAGTGCTGCGCCTGCAGCGACAAAAAAGCGACCTCGGACTAAAAATCACCGACCTGCGCTCGCAGTATTACGTGCAGGCGCGGGAAGCACTGTCAAAAGCCAACGCCGAAGTGGATATGCTGGCGGCCATTTTGAAGGGGCGTGAAGATTCCGTCACCCGTCTGACCGTCCGCGCCCCGATGCGCGGCATCGTGAAAAACATCCAGGTCACCACCATTGGCGGCGTGATCCCGCCCAACGGCGAGATGATGGAGATTGTACCGGTCGACGATCACCTGCTGATAGAAACACGCCTGTCACCGCGCGATATCGCCTTTATTCACCCCGGACAGCGAGCACTGGTGAAAATCACCGCCTATGACTACGCCATCTACGGCGGGCTGGAAGGCGTGGTCGAAACCATCTCCCCGGACACCATTCAGGACAAAGTAAAGCCAGAAGTCTTCTACTACCGCGTGTTTATCCGCACCCATCAGGACTATTTGCAGAACAAACTGGGGCGTCATTTCTCCATCGTTCCGGGCATGATTGCCAGCGTGGATATCAAAACCGGTGAAAAAACCATCGTCGACTATTTAATCAAACCGTTTAATCGCGCAAAAGAAGCGCTACGGGAGCGCTAAATCGTTGAGGATAAGGGGTTGCAGGGGCTGGTCACGCGTGTCACAAGTCTGGTATACTTGCCATAACACATTGGGGCTGATTCTGGATTCGACGGGATTTGCGAAACCCAAGGTGCATGCCGAGGGGCGGTTGGCCTCGTAAAAAGCCGCAAAAAAATAGTCGCAAACGACGAAAACTACGCTTTAGCAGCTTAATAACCTGCTAAGAGCCCTCTCTCCCTAGCTTCCGCTCTTAAGACGGGGATAAAGAGAGGTCAAACCCAAAAGAGATCGCGCGGATGTCCTGCCTGGGGCTGAAGTGCTAAAACTAATCAGGCTAGTTCGTTAGTGGCGTGTCTGTCCGCAGCTGGCGTGCGAATGTAAAGACTGACTAAGCATGTAGTGCCGAGGATGTAGGAATTTCGGACGCGGGTTCAACTCCCGCCAGCTCCACCAAATAAAACAAGGGGTTACGTGAAAACGTAACCCCTTTTTGTTTGGCTGTGGCGGCAAAATGGCGGCAGCCAATTTGCCCACCGTTCATAACGTCTTAGCCGTTTGTGTAATAAAGGTGATTCACATGGAAGAAATGCACTTTGTTTACATCAATGCGAATGCGCGCATTGGTGCCCATTCAATAAGCAGTGTTAGGGAAGGTGCGAACAAGTTCCTGAT
>NZ_SZWP01000102.1:0-4089 GCF_005280825.1 Citrobacter sp. wls829 | reverse complement strand
TGAAGAAGCCCATCCTGACGGATGGGCTTCTTTGCGTCTGTTGTTTGTCGGTGAGCGCTTAATATCCCGCTCTTCCATAACACAAGCCATCCTGAGGCATATGCGGTAAACTAAGCACGATTTTGCATCAGGAAAGCGTCTATGAATCACTCCCTTAAAGTCTGGAACACCTTCGGTATTGATCAGTATGCTAATGAACTTGTCTGCGCCGAAAATGAGCAACAATTACTGAATGCCTGGCAATCAGCCAATGCATTACAACATCCAGTGCTGATCCTCGGTGAAGGGAGTAACGTTCTGTTTCTTGATGCCTTCTATGGAACGGTGATTGTTAACCGTATTAAGGGCATTCAGGTCACAGAACAACCTGATGCCTGGCATTTGCACGTAGGTGCGGGGGAAAACTGGCATCATCTGGTACAGTATACTCTGCAACTGGGCATGCCAGGGCTGGAAAACCTTGCGCTCATCCCCGGTTGTGTCGGTTCATCGCCGATCCAGAATATCGGTGCTTACGGCGTAGAACTACAGCGTGTCTGTGAATATGTTGATTGCGTTGAACTGTCGACGGGCAAACATTTACGCGTCGCAGCAGCGGAATGCCGTTTTGGCTATCGTGATAGTATCTTCAAACATGAATACCAGGATCGCTTTGCGATCGTTGCAGTTGGGCTGAAACTACCAAAACAATGGCAGCCGGTGCTGACCTACGGCGACTTAACTCGCCTGGATCCCTCGACGGTGACGCCGCAGCAAGTGTTTGATGCCGTCTGTCATATGCGTACAACTAAACTACCTGACCCTAAAATACAGGGTAACGCGGGGAGCTTCTTTAAAAATCCCGTCGTTACCGCAGAAGTTGCTCAGGTGCTGCTGGCACAATTCCCGACAGCGCCTCATTACCCTCAAAAAGATGGCTCTGTGAAACTGGCTGCTGGCTGGCTTATCGATCAATGTCAGCTAAAAGGGGCGAGTATAGGTGGTGCTGCGGTACATCAGCAACAGGCGCTGGTACTTATTAATGCCAACGATGCAACAAGCCAGGATGTGGTGCGGCTTGCCCATCACGTTCGCCAGAAAGTGGGTGCGAAATTTAATGTCTGGCTTGAGCCTGAGGTCCGATTTATTGGACCGAAAGGGGAAATGAACGCCGTGGAGATCATAGCATGAAGGATCATACTGTACCTCTGACGCTTATTTCATTGCTGGCTGATGGTGAATTTCATTCGGGTGAACAGCTAGGTGAAAAGCTTGGCATGAGTCGTGCGGCTATCAATAAACACATCCAGACGTTACGTGACTGGGGTGTTGATGTCTTTACCGTTCCCGGTAAAGGATACAGCTTACCGGAACCTATTCAGCTCCTGGATTCATCAGTTATTCATTCCCAACTGGGTGGTGGAAATATTACCGTCCTGCCGGTCATTGATTCGACCAACCAATACCTTTTGGATCGTATTGGGCAACTGGAATCAGGTGATGCCTGCGTCGCTGAATATCAGCAGGCCGGACGTGGCCGTCGTGGGCGTAAATGGTTTTCTCCGTTTGGAGCAAACCTTTACCTCTCAATGTTCTGGCGTCTGGAGCAGGGACCGGCGGCTGCGATTGGCCTGAGCCTAGTCATTGGTATCGTCATGGCAGAAGTATTACGCGATCTGGGTGCCGATAAGGTGCGCGTGAAATGGCCTAACGACCTCTATCTGCTCGATCGTAAACTCGCCGGCATTCTGGTGGAGCTTACCGGTAAAACGGGTGACGCTGCGCAAATTGTTATTGGCGCGGGTATTAATATGGCAATGCGTCGGGTGGAAGAGAGTGTGGTTAATCAGGGCTGGATTAACCTGCAGGAAGCGGGAATTAACATTGATCGTAACACCCTTGCCGCTCGGTTGATCCGTGAGCTGCGTGCGGCACTCGTACTGTTTGAGCAAGAAGGGCTAACGCCTTATTTACCACGTTGGAAGACGCTGGATAATTTTATCAATCGTCCCGTTAAATTGATTATCGGCGATAAAGAAATATTTGGTGTATCCCGGGGAATAGATGCGCAAGGTGCGCTATTACTTGAACAGGATGGCGTGATCAAACCGTGGATGGGTGGAGAAATATCACTCAGAAGCGCAGGGTAATAAAAAGGGGAGCGATAGCTCCCCTTTTTGTTTATTTCCGTAATCTCACTTGTTCAACAGCATGGTTGGCGCTTTTAGTCATGATTAAGCTGGCTCGCTCACGCGTTGGTAAGATATTTTGTTTTAAATTCAGCCAGTTAATTTCTTTCCAAAGTGTTGTGGCGGTATTGATAGCCTCATCTTCAGACAGTTTGGCGTAGTTATGGAAATAAGAGTCGGGGTTGGTAAATGCCCCTTCACGGAATTTCAGGAAACGATTGATATACCACGTCTGGAGTAATTCTTCTGGTGCGTCAACGTAAATAGAGAAGTCGACAAAGTCAGAAACAAATACATGATGTGGATCGTGAGGGTAATCCATCCCACTTTGTAATACGTTTAATCCTTCGAGAATTAAAATATCGGGTTGTGCGACGGTCTTGTCTCCATCAGGGATCACATCATAGATAAGATGTGAATAAACCGGCGCCGTGACGTTAGGGACACCTGACTTGAGGTCGGAAACGAATTTTACCAGACGGTGCATATCGTAGGACTGAGGGAAGCCTTTCTTCTTCATAAGTCCACGGTCTTTCAACACCTGGTTAGGGTGAAGAAAGCCATCGGTGGTAATCAACTCAACCTTGCGATGCTCAGGCCAGCGACTCAACAATGCCTGCAGGACGCGCGCAGTGGTACTTTTTCCTACCGCAACGCTGCCAGCAATACTGATGATATAAGGAATACGCTCGCCGTTGGTGCCTAAAAATTGCTCCAGCACAGCCTGACGGCGCAGGTTTGAACTGATGTAAAAGTTTAGCAAACGCGATAAGGGCAAATAAATCTCGGCAACTTCTTCCAGCGATAAGTCTTCATTAATGCCTTTCAGACGAGCAATCTCTTCCTCGGTCAGGGTCATCGGCACGGAATCACGAAGCGCAGCCCACTGGTTGCGATCAAACTGTAGGTAAGGCGTCATTAACGCTTGCTCTTTTATACTCATACGCATGGTCTGGCTGTCATTGCGATATCAGGTCAGTAATAAAAAATGAATTCATCCCTGGCACGCAATGGCACGTCACATTTCAGTTAATTTGGACAATGGGCAGGAGGGTAACACCAGATGGGAGGGAATAATAAGAAAAAATCATCCCCTGAAAAGCAATGTGACGGGTATTCCAGATGTAAAAAGAGGCACTTTGCATCAGTTGGTATACATATGATGGAGTAAAACACCTCCTGGACGGTCGTGAAACGTTGTAAATTTGTACAGTCAGGCGCGAGAATAGATTATTTATCGGCCGTATAGTGTAAAATGTGAGCGATAGAACGTTTTATGCGATTTTTTAGTTGCATGAAAGCGCAGGTCTCCATAAAATGCGCGCTACTTGATGCCGACTTAGCTCAGTAGGTAGAGCAACTGACTTGTAATCAGTAGGTCACCAGTTCGATTCCGGTAGTCGGCACCATCAAGTCCGGTGGGGTTCCCGAGCGGCCAAAGGGAGCAGACTGTAAATCTGCCGTCATCGACTTCGAAGGTTCGAATCCTTCCCCCACCACCACTTTCTGGCAGCGTTATCGCCGCCTGGGTTGGTTAGAAAAATTAACCAGCTCAAACAGAAAAGAGAGAAATCTCTTTTTTGTTACAGAAAGAACTGGGTAGCCGAGTTTCAGGATGCGGGCATCGTATAATGGCTATTACCTCAGCCTTCCAAGCTGATGATGCGGGTTCGATTCCCGCTGCCCGCTCCAGACGTGCTGATATGGCTCAGTTGGTAGAGCGCACCCTTGGTAAGGGTGAGGTCCCCAGTTCGACTCTGGGTATCAGCACCACTTCACTTCTCCTTCCCGTTTCTCTCTGTTTACTTTTAAAAGCATTCAACAGTTCAGGTATATTGCCTGGTTGATGTGGTGATATCACCGATTTATCCGTGTCTTAGAGGGACAATCGATGTCTAAAGAAAAATTTGAACGTACAAAA